>NZ_PJQQ01000023.1:0-87412 GCF_002858665.1 Pseudomonas sp. FFUP_PS_473 | reverse complement strand
ACCTGAACCGCCGTGTACGGAACCGTACGCACGGTGGTGTGAGAGGACGGCGGGTGTGAACTCGCCTCCTACTCGATAAGGGTATAAATAACTGCGTTGGTTATGTTGTGCAGGGTTCTTTAATCGGTTTTTGATTGAGCACATGTGCAATACGTTCCAGTGCCTGTTTGAGTACTGCCCGGTCGGTGGCCGCCGAAAGGCTCACCCGAATCGCGGGCAGATCCCCTTGTTTGACGGCAAAGACTTCTGCCGGCACCACATCCACGCCCTCGGCCCGACAGGCCGCCGCCATCACGGCACCAGGTCGCTGCCCGGTGAGCCAGAGATGGGGGGAGGGGGTGCTGTCATCCTGCAGTGCCGCGCCGAGGACCTTGCGCGCCAGGCGCCAACGCTGTGCGATTTCCTCGCGCTGCCAGGCCAGGCGCCGCTCGGCTGTACCGTCGGATAGCCAGCGGTTGGCAATCTGCACGCTGAGCGGCGATACAGGCCAATGGGTCGCCTGGGTATGTGGATCGATCCGTTGCAGCAGCTCAGTGTCGGCCGCAATCCAGCCCAGGCGCAGCCCAGCGCCGACGGTTTTCGACAGGCTGGTCACCAATACACCCTGTCGACCCAGCAAAGGGAAAAGCGGCGGGCTGTCGGTGAGTGCACCGTAGACATCATCTTCAATCAGCAACAATCCATGCTGCCTGACCACGGCGGCGATCTCGCGTTGCCGCTGCGGTGATGGACAACTGCCGGTCGGGTTATGCAGGGTGGGTGTCAGCACCACTACGCGGGCACCGGTGGCGCGGGCCATGCGTTCCAGGTCATCGGGGCGGATGCCGTGCTGATCCAGCGCAACGCCGTGCAAGGGCAGGCGCAACTGACGGCAGGCGGCCTTGATGCCGGGGGCGGTGAGGGCTTCGACCAGTACCGGGTCGCCCGCCTGACACAGCGACAACAGCAGACTGAACAGGCCTTGTTGGGCCCCCGCGCAGAGCAGCACCTGTTGCGGCGAAAGGCTCAGGCCACGGTTACGCAGCCAGGTGGCGCCAAGTGCGCGCCCCAGTAGAAGCTCATCGGCGGTCAGGTAGTGTTCCAGGCGCTGGGTCTGGTTGTTGTCTATCAACGTCTGTAGTGCGCGCTCGACGTCGTCGTTGTGTTGATTGACGGCCGGTACGTTGGTCGACAGGTCGATGCGGGCCGCTTTGCCCTGTTTCAGGCAGAACAGCGTGGCCTCCTTGCTTCCCGCCAGCACGTAGGTGCCCCGGCCAACTTCGCCACTGACCAGATGGCGGGCGGCGGCCTCGCGGTACGCCTGTTGGGTGGTGCTGGGGTTGAGGCCCAGTGCCCAGGCCAGGCGCCGTTGTGGCGGCAGACGATCACCTACCTTGAGTTCACCACACTCGATAGCCTCGGCAATGGCCTCGACCAAGGCCAGGTAGCGTGGCTGGGGGGTGTTGGGCAGGAGCGGTATCCACATGTATTGTCGGCCATGCAATATAAGGTTTTACCCATACAATGCGTGATGACTAAGATCGGGTCAAACCCTGACCCGAGAAGGTGATTGCCATGTTTGATTTACCTGCGCTGCGCGATGCTGTTCGTTTGATCCGCCCCAGCATTCCTGCCACGCCTCAGTATGCCTGGCCGCGTCTGGCCGAGCGCTTGGGTTGTGAGGTGTGGGTCAAGCATGAAAACCATGCCCCTACCGGTGCATTCAAGGTTCGGGGCGGCCTGCTTTATGTTCAGGCGCTGTTGGCGACTTCACCCGGTGTTCGGGGGCTGGTCACCGCCACGCGCGGTAACCATGGGCAGAGCCTGGCGCTGGCGGCACGTAATGCCGGGTTGCCGATCATTATTGTCGTCCCCGTGGGCAACTCGCGGGAAAAGAACGCAGCAATGCGGGCCCTGGGCGCCCAGTTGATCGAGTTCGGCCAGGATTTCGATCAGGCGCGCAGTGAGGCGGCCCGGTTGGCACGGGAACTGGGCTATGAGCTGGTACCGGCGTTTCATCCGGAACTGATCCGCGGCGTCGCCACCTATGCGTTGGAGCTGTTCGAGGGCGTTGACCAGCTGGATTGTATCTACGTGCCCATCGGTATGGGGTCGGGGATTTGTGGCCTGATTCGCACCCGTGATCTGCTGGGCTTGCGCACCGAGATCGTCGGTGTGGTGTCAACGCAGGCCGATGCCTTTGCTCAAAGCCTTGAGCAGGGTTGTATCGTCACCACCGAGAGCGCCGATACCTTTGCCGATGGCATGGCTTGCCGTATGCCGCAGCCTGAAGCGTTTGAAATTGTGCGTGCGGGTGCTGCACGGATTGTGCGGGTCAGCGACGAGGAAATCGCCGAGGCGATGCGGGTTTTTCATGAGGACACGCACAATACTGCGGAAGGCGCTGGAGCTGCAGGCCTTGCGGCGTTGGTGCAGGAGCGTGAGCGGCAGCAGGGGCGCAAGGTTGCCGTGATTCTCAGTGGGGCGAATGTCGACCGTGAACGCTATGCCCAGGTGCTGGCGGGTTGAGTTGCCGTCTCTGAAGCGCTTGTGACCAGGCAATTTTTTCCAATACGCAGCGGATGCAACAGGGTTTAATGAGCGCCTGTTTGCAATACCTGTAATGGACGGTTCATGCCTTTTTCCAATGGATTTCTTCTGAGTTTGTCACTGTGTCTGGATATCGGTGTGGCCAACATCGCCATGATCACTCTGGCCATGCGTCGCGGTTTTTTTCAGGGCTTCTGGCTGGGTTTGGGAACCTGTATCGGCGATCTGCTTTATGCCGTGGCCGCGCTGGCGGGAATGACGGTACTGTTGCAGTACACGGCAGTACGTTGGGTGTTGTGGGTGGGGGGATCGCTGCTGCTGGTGTGGTTCGCTGTAAGGATGCTGGTCACTGCCTTACGGGGGGATGCGCACTTGAACACCAGTGATGAGGTGGTCGTGGAGTCACCGTGGCGTGAGTTCATGCGCGGTGTTTTCCTGGCCATGTCCTCACCTAGCGCGATTCTCTGGTTCGCTGCGGTAGGCGGTGTACTCATCTCGCGCTCTGGCGGCGGCAGCCTGCTGGAGGCTGGCGTGTTCCTGGCCGGCTTCTTCGCTGCCGGGGTGCTCTGGAGCCTCTCGTTGTGCCTGGTCGCCAGCCACGGCGGGCGTTTGCTTGGCGACCGTTTACTGACCTGGTCGTACCTGGCGTCGGCAGGGATCTTCTGCTATTTCGCGGTGTACGTGATCGTTTCCGGTTACCGCGAGTTTATCCTGGCGGTGCCCGCAACCGCCCTGTGAGCCATCCAGTAAGTGTGGGGTGTCAGGCCTTGCGTCCGGCGAAAGGCGTTGATGAAGTGGCTTTGATCATAGAAACCCAAGGTTGCCGCCACCTCTTGTGGATGCAGGCCGCCGCGTAGATGCCGACGTGCCTCGCTCAGGCGCAGTTGCATGTGATACTGCAGTGGTGCCAGCCCGGTGGCCTTTTTGAAGCAGCGTACAAAATGGTACTTGCTCAAGCGAGCTATGCGGGCCAGTTCATTCAGCTCCAGGCGTCGCCACAGGTGTTCACGCATGAACTGTACGGTGTGCAGGACTGCACTGCGTTGTTCGCCGGGTGTGCTCGAAGGCTGTTCAAGCAATTGGTTTAGCAGGTTGATCAGCGCCTCTTCGTCCTCCTCTGGTGATTGCGCACGTACGCGCGCGAAGTCGACGATGGCCTGGAACAGCCCAGGGTGTTGCAGTACCCCTTGGTCGAAGCTCGGGCAGCCGTTGGGGTGATCAAGGTTGTTCTCGGCAATGACGCGCGCCAGGGCTTGGGGCGACAGGTGCAGGCTGATGTACTCGACCCCGCTTGGGCCGAACGCCGAACCCTGGACGGCCAGCGGGTTGTACACCGTCACTTGGCCGGGATTGACGTCCAGGCTACGACCATCTAGCCAGATGTGCTCATCGCCTTGAAGGTTGGCGCTCAGCACATACTCATCGTGGGTATGTCGTGGAAAACTGGCCGCCTGGGCCTTGACCCAAGAGGCCTCGACCAGGCCGCAGGCATGCAGGTGTTCGGTGATCAGGGCCATGGCTGGTTTCCCGGAACGGACAATGCGGCTACGCTAGCCCAGAGGCATGGCCCGGTGCAATGAGGGCAGTGGCCATGACGTGCAATGCTCAACCTGTATGGAGGCACAGCTATGTCGACCCTGAAGGACGCCGGGTTTGCACCGGCGCGTTATGAAAATGGCCGTGCGTTCACCATTGCCGGGCTTGGCGAGCGTTACACCCAGCAGACCCTGCAGGGCATTCCGGTACTCTGGCAACGCTTTGCCCACCATATCGGCAAGGTGCCGGGGCAGGTCGGTCACGACACCTATGGCCTATGCTGCAATCCTGATGGTCAGGGTGGTTTCGAGTACATCGCCGGGGTCGAAGTGACGAGTACCGAGGCGCTGGCGCAGACGTTCCGCTGGTACGCCTTGGCGCCACAGCACTATGCCGTATTTGAGCACCGGGGGGCGATATCCGCTATTGGCCAGACGTTCGAGCGGATCTGGAAGGAGTGGTTGCCAGGTTCGGGTGAGCAGGCCGCCGATGCGCCGGAGTTCGAGCGTTACAGTGCTGATTACGATCCGGGCAGCGATAACAATGTGGTTGAAATCTGGCTGCCACTGAAAGCCCGGTAGTCGAAGCGTTCTGGGAGGCATTTTCGCTGCATGGGCTGCGTGTACATCAGCCTGTTCAGTGCGTGAGTTTCAACCTTGGTCGCTGAGGAGAACAACACGATGAGCCCTCTAACGCCTGATCCGGGCAGAGTGGCTTTGGCTTACCGATGCCTTCGGGCCGGGGTGGGTGCCATCGACCAAGGCCTTCATGACGGCCGTGGTGACGTTCGAGGAGTTCCACGGCAAGACGCTCTATACCGCCCGTGCCTGGCACTGGAATGCTGCAGATTGCCAGGCCCATGATGACATGGGTTTTCATCGCGGCTGGGGGGAAAGTGTCGAGCGCTTGGTGGCGCTTGTTACCGATCAGATGCCGGATTGACACCAGCTGCCTGGACGGCGCTTTTGCGTGCGCCGTCCAGGCCAGTAGTCTGGGCTTAGCCGATGGTGATCGGTGGTGGGCTCACCAGGTCTACGGTCTGCTGTTTGCGTGGCGCGAGGATTTCGGCTACGCCGTCTACCACCAGTTCATCGTTCTGGTTGAACACGCGGGTGGCGATGCGCACCTTGAACTTCGGCAGCTTCTCGAGAATTTCCAGGCGAACGGTCAAGGTATCGCCGAATTTCACGGGCTTCTGGAAGGTCATTTGCTGACCCAGGTAGATCGTGCCCGGGCCAGGCAGCTCGCAGGCGACGGCGGCGCTGATCAGTGCGCCACTGAACATGCCGTGGGCGATACGCTCTTTGAACATGCTCTTGGCGGCGAACTCTGCATCCAGATGCACCGGGTTGTGGTCGCCGGACATGGCGGCGAACAGCTGGATATCACGTTCTTCGACGGTCTTGCTGAAGCTGGCGGTCTGGCCGACTTCGAGGGCTTCGTAAGGCGTGTTGGTGACCTGGGTCATTGAGGTGGAGTCCTTCAGGTTCGACGAGGCAGGGGGTTATTCACAGCGAGGGGGGCGGCCAAGGGCCAGGGCCCGCTCGAGCCAGTCAATAACTGTAGCCGTAACTTCGTCGCGGTTGGTTTCGTTGAACAGCTCATGCCGGGCTTGCGGATACAGTTGCAGCTGCACGTGCTGGTTGCCGGCCAGACGCAATGCACCAGCCAGATCCTTGAGACGCTTGCCGGCACTGACCGGATCACATTCGCCGCCAATGATCAGGATTGGCAGGTTCGGATCGATCTGTGCGAGGTTGTTCGGCTGGCTGATCTGCTCCAGCCCCATGAGCAGATCGATCCACAGGCGATTGCTGCAGCGAAAGCCGCACAAGGGGTCGGAGAGGTACTTGTCGACCTCTACAGGGTCGCGGCTAAGCCAGTCGAACGCCGTGCGGTTAGGTCTGAAGGCTTTGTTGAAGGTACCGAATGACAGCCACTCGATCAGTGCGCTGCGGCCCACGGGCCCCTGGCGCCAGGCTTCGAACCGAGCGATCAGGCAGGCCGCTCGGTACAGCGCCGGTGGCTGGAAGTTGGAACCGCTGAGAATCGCCCCTTGCAGGCTCGCACTGTGGTGCAGCAGATAGGCTTGGGCAATGTAGCTGCCCATGCTGTGGCCGAGCAGAAACACCGGTGTACCGGGGTATTGTTGGCCAATGTATTGATTGAGCAGCCCCAGGTCATTGACCACCTTGCTCCAGCCCTCATGTTGTGAGAACAGGCCTCGCGTACCCAGCTCCGCCGTTCGACCGTGACCGCGTTGGTCATGGGCGTAAAGGGCGTAGCCAGCGGCACTCAGCGCTTCGCCCAGTCGCTGGTAGCGGCCTGCATGCTCGGCCATGCCATGGGCCAGCAGTACTACGGCCTTGACCGGGCCGGTTGGCAGCCACTGATAGACATAGAGGCTGCAATGATCGCTGGCCGGCAGCCAGAAGGCGTCATGGTGCATGGCGGCTCCTTTTGCGCATATCGCGTGATCTGCTCAGTGTATATCCCAGTCAGGAGGGGGACTGGCCACTGGCAACAGGATTCACATCCTTAGTTACAGAGCTTGTCAGATATGCCGTCTTTGGCGTGTTTGCCGTCCGAGGCATACCTGCTAACGTCGGCAAAGCACCGTTGTCTGGAGACGAGACGGTCCGGAACGGCTCAGGTATGAGGACAAGAATAAATGCAAGCTGATTTCTGGAATGATAAACGCCCTGCGGGGGTTCCCTCGCAGATTGACCTGAGCGCCTACAGGTCGGTCATTGAAGTGTTCGACCGCTCATGCAAGCGATTTGCCGACCGCCCGGCATTCAGCAACCTTGGGGTGACGTTGACCTACGCCGAGCTTGATCGTCACTCGGCAGCCTTTGCTGCCTACTTGCAACAGCATACCGACCTGGTCCCCGGTGATCGCATCGCGGTGCAGATGCCCAACGTACTGCAGTATCCCATTGCAGTATTTGGTGCCCTGCGTGCGGGGCTGATCGTGGTCAATACCAATCCGCTGTATACCGCCCGCGAAATGCGTCATCAGTTCAAGGACTCGGGTGCCCGTGCCTTGGTCTACCTGAACATGTTCGGCAAATTGGTTCAGGAGGTTCTGCCCGATACAGCGATCGAATACTTGATCGAAGCGAAGATGGGCGACCTCTTGCCAACGGTCAAAGGCTGGCTGGTCAACACGGTTGTCGCCACGGTCAAGAAAATGGTTCCAAGCTACCACTTGCCACAAGCGGTGCCCTTCAAGCGCGCGTTGAAGCTGGGGCAGGGGCATGCCTTGAGGCCTGTGTCGTTGGGCCTGGACGACGTCGCGGTGCTGCAATACACCGGTGGTACCACGGGCCTGGCCAAGGGCGCGATGCTGACCCATGGCAACCTGGTGGCGAACATGCTGCAGGTGCTGGCGTGTTTTTCCCAGCTTGGCCCGGACGGCCAGAAGATGATCAAGGATGGCCAGGAAGTGATGATCGCGCCGTTGCCGCTCTATCACATCTATGCGTTTACCGCGAATTGCATGTGCATGATGGTGACGGGCAACCACAACGTATTGATCACCAATCCGCGAGATATTGGCGGTTTTATCAACGAGCTGAAGAAGTGGCGTTTCACCGGTCTGCTGGGGCTTAACACGTTGTTCGTTGCACTGATGGAGCACCGGGCCTTCAAGACGCTCGATTTTTCTGCATTGAAGGTCACCAACTCGGGCGGTACGGCCCTGGTCAAGGCCACGGCGGAGCGCTGGGAGAGCCTGACGGGCTGCCGTATCGTCGAAGGCTACGGCTTGACCGAAACCTCTCCGGTGGCCAGCACCAACCCGTATGGTCAGCAGGCCCGCCTGGGGACGGTGGGCATTCCGGTGCCGGGTACGGCCTTCAAGGTTATCGACGACGAAGGGCATGAAATGCCCTTGGGTGAGCGTGGCGAGCTGTGTATCAAGGGGCCGCAGGTCATGAAAGGCTATTGGCAGCGTCCAGAGGCTACTGCCGAGACGCTGGATGCCGAAGGGTGGTTGAAGACGGGTGATATCGCGGTCATTGATCCGGATGGCTTCACCCGGATTGTCGATCGCAAGAAAGACATGATCATTGTCTCGGGATTCAATGTGTACCCGAATGAAATCGAAGATGTGGTCATGGCGCACCCGAAGGTGGCCAACTGCGCAGCCATTGGTGTGCCAGACGAGCGCTCTGGCGAAGCGGTGAAGCTGTTCGTGGTGCCACGTGAACAGGGCATCAGCCTGGAAGAGCTCAAGGCCTACTGCAAGGCCAACTTCACCGGTTATAAAGTGCCCAAGCACATCGTGCTGCGCGAATCGTTGCCCATGACGGCGGTGGGCAAGATCCTGCGCCGCGAGCTGCGTGACATCGCGTGACGTGATGCGCATCGTCGGCAATGCAGCCTCTTGCAGGAGATGCGCTGCCGGCGATGTGACGGGAACAAAACCGCACTCGTAGACTAATTACTCTAAAAGTGACTATTGATAGTCTATAAGTCATTTTTGTGACTGTTTAGGCTGCTTTAGCCCTAGGCGGGCCTTGGCAAAGCTGCTACTCTCGGCGCGCTTCTGAGCATTCGGTTTGCAATAAACCGGAACTTAATATCAATAATAATCGCATCGACTGCGGTGAAGAATTCGCTGGTGCTGGAGGAGTGGGCTTCCATGATCGAGAACTTTTGGAAGGATAAGTACCCAACCGGGATTGCCGCGCAGATCAATCCGGATGAGTACCCGAATATCCAGGCGGTATTGAAGCAGTCCTGCCAACGTTTCGCTGATAAACCGGCCTTTAGCAACCTGGGCAAAACCTTGACCTACGGAGAGTTGTACGAACTTTCCGGGGCATTTGCCGCCTGGTTGCAACAGCACACTGACTTGCAGCCCGGCGATCGTATCGCGGTGCAGTTGCCAAACGTATTGCAGTACCCCGTTGCAGTGTTCGGTGCCATGCGGGCCGGCCTGATCGTGGTCAATACCAACCCGTTGTATACCGCACGGGAAATGGAACATCAGTTCAATGATTCCGGCGCCAAGGCGCTGGTCTGTTTGGCCAACATGGCACACCTGGCGGAAAAGGTTGTGCCCAAGACCCAAGTCAAACACGTCATTGTCACCGAAGTTGCCGATCTGTTGCCACCGCTCAAGCGTTTGTTGATCAACAGCGTCATCAAGTACGTGAAAAAGATGGTGCCGGCGTATCACCTGCCCAAGGCGGTCAAGTTCAATGATGTCTTGAACAAGGGCCGTGCTCAGCCGATCAAGGAAGCCAATCCGGCCAGTTCCGATGTGGCGGTATTGCAGTACACCGGCGGCACCACCGGGGTGGCCAAAGGGGCAATGCTCACCCACCGCAACCTGGTGGCCAACATGCTGCAGTGCAGGGCGCTGATGGGCTCCAACCTCAATGAAGGCTGCGAAATCCTGATTACGCCGCTGCCGCTTTATCACATCTATGCCTTCACCTTCCATTGCATGGCGATGATGCTGATTGGCAGCCACAACATCCTGATCAGCAACCCGCGTGACTTGCCGGCCATGGTCAAGGAACTGTCGAAGTGGAAGTTCAGCGGCTTTGTCGGCTTGAACACCCTGTTCGTGGCCCTGTGCAACAACGCCGATTTCCGCAAGCTGGACTTCTCGGCGCTGAAGATCACCCTGTCGGGAGGCATGGCGTTGCAGATGTCGGTTGCCGAGCGCTGGAGAGACGTCACAGGCTGTGCCATTTGTGAAGGCTACGGCATGACCGAAACCAGCCCGGTAGCCGCCGTCAACCCGGCCGAACGCAACCATATCGGCACCATTGGCATTCCGGTGCCCTCGACACTCTGCAAGGTGATCGATGATGACGGGCGTGAACTGGCACTGGGCGAAGTGGGTGAGTTGTGCATCAAAGGCCCGCAAGTGATGAAGGGCTACTGGCAGCGCGAGGATGCGACGGCCGAGATCCTTGATGCCGATGGCTGGCTCAAGACCGGCGACATTGCCGTGATTCAGGCAGACGGTTACATGCGCATCGTCGACCGCAAGAAGGACATGATTCTGGTGTCTGGCTTCAACGTCTATCCGAACGAACTTGAGGATGTGCTGGCTGCGCTGCCGGGTGTATTGCAGTGCGCGGCAATCGGCGTGCCGGATGAGAAATCTGGTGAAGTGATCAAGCTCTTCATCGTTGCCCGCCCCGGCGTCACGCTGACCAAGGAGCAGGTGATGGAGCACATGCGCGCCAACGTCACAGGTTACAAGGTGCCGCGCTTCATTGAGTTTCGTGATGCACTGCCGACCACCAACGTTGGCAAGATCCTGCGCCGCGAACTGCGCGATGAAGAACTGAAGAAACTGGGTCTGAAGAAGATTGCCTGAGGCACTTGCGCCGGCTCCATGGGAGCCGGCCTTGGCCCGCAATGGCTTTAGCGCAGTTTCTCAAGCATCTGGTAATACCACATGCCGGCCGCCAACAACGGATTGCCCAGCACATCGCCCATTGGCACCTTGATGTGCTTGCACCCGGCAAAGGTATCGAATTTTTCCAGCGTCCCGGTCATGGCCTCAGCCATGATCTCGCCCATGATATGGCTGGTGGCGATGCCATGGCCGGAGTAGCCCTGGCAGTACCAGACGTGCTCCGACAGCTTGCCCAATTGCGGGATGCGGTTGACCACGATACCCATGGCACAACTCCATTGAAACTCGATCGGTATGCCCTTGAGTGCCGGAAAAGTGCGCTCGATGCATGGGCGCAGTTCACCGGCAATATCCCGTGAATCACGTCCGGAGTAGTTGGCGCCACCGCCGAACAGCAGGCGACCATCGGCGGTCATGCGGTAGTAGTCGAGTACGAAGCGACAGTCGTAGACCGCCAGGTCCTGTGGGTTGATCTGGTGCGCCAGCTCGCCCAGCGGGGCGGTCGTGACGATGCCGCCCATGGCGGGAAAGATCTTGCCTTTGAGCTGGCGTTTTTCCAGTTTGTGGTACACGTCGCCTGCCAGCAGCACCTGACGTGCGTCGATCCGGCCATGGGCAGTGACCACGGCCGGGCGAGGGCCATGGATGATGTCCAGCACTTCGGAGTTCTCGAAGATCAGCGCGCCCAGTTGCTGGGCAGCACGGGCTTCACCCAGGCACAGGTTGAGTGGGTGCACATGCAGGTTGCGGCGGTTTTTCAGTGCCCCGATGTACAAGGGGCTGTCCAGGTGTTCGCGTACACCCTGGCGGTCCAACAACTCGACCTGATCGCCCATGCCGCGGGTTAGCGCTTCATCATAGGACGCCTGAAGCTCGTCCAGATGCGACGCTTTCATCGCCGCATGCAGGTGGCCTCGCTTGAGGTCACAGGCAATGTTGTAGCGCGCTACCCGCTGTTCGATGATCTGGTGACCGCGCCAGCGCAGGTGCCAGATGAAATCGTCGACCTCATCGCCGAGGCGCGCACGCATCTGCTTGCGCATCGCTTCATCGCCCGACAGGCTGCCGGTGACCTGGCCGCCATTGCGCCCGCTGGCCCCCCAGCCGATCCGATGGGTTTCGACGATGGCGACTTTCAGGCCGCGTTCGGCCAGCTCCACGGCGCTGGCGACACCGGTGAAGCCGCCCCCGATGATCACCACGTCGACGCTCACGTTGCCGTTCAGGCGTGGGTACTCGGTGAAGTCATTGAGGCTGGCGCTGTAATAGGAGGCGCTACGCGGGGCGGGGCCGTGGTTAAGTGCTGCGTTCATGGGGTAATCCTTACTAAAAGAGTGAGCGGTCAGGCTTGGGTCAGGTACCAGCGCCAGTCCTGTTCGCCGACTTCGGCCATGAACTGTCGGTATTCGGCGCGTTTGACCGCCATGTAGACACCGAGGAACGCCCCGCCGAAGGCTTCGTGCGCCCAAGACGAACCTTGCAGGGCATTGAGTGACGTCAGCCAGTCGGTTGGCAGCAGTGTCTTGGCCTGGGCATAGCCGTTACCTTCAACCGGTGCGCCCGGGTCGAGTTGCTGACGAATGCCGTGATGCAGGCCGGCCAGAATGGCAGCTGCAGCCAGATAAGGGTTGGCGTCGGCGCCGCAAATGCGGTGCTCGATATGCCGGGTGTGGGCTGGGCCGCCTGGCACACGCAGGCTCACCGTGCGATTGTCCACGCCCCAGGTCGGCGCCAGCGGTGCATAGCTGTTGGCCTGGAAGCGCCGGTAGGAGTTGGCGTTGGGGCAGAACATCAGCAGCGAGTCGAGCAGCACATCGAGCATGCCGGCGACCGATTGGCGCAGCAGGGGTGTGCCCGCCTTGTCTTCGCTGGCATAGAGGTTGTTGCCCGCGCGGTCGGCGAGGCTGACGTGCATGTGCATGCCGGTACCGGCCAGGTGATCGAACGGTTTGGCCATGAAGCAGGCTTGCATGCCGTGCTTGTGTGCGACGCCTTTGACCAGGCGCTTGTAACGTACCGCCTGGTCCATGGCTTCGAGTGCATCGCCGTGCTCCAGGGTGATTTCCACCTGCCCGGGGGCGTACTCGGAAATCGCCGTGCGTGCGGGAATACCCTGGGCCTTGCATGCCGCATACAGGTCCGCCAGGAAGGGTTCGATCTGTTCGAGTTCACGCAGACCGTAGACCTGGGTGCCTCGCGGTCGTCCGCCATCAGCGTCACGTGCCGGTTGTGGGCGGCCCGCCGCGTCGCGTTGCTGGTCGAGCAGGTAGAACTCCAGCTCACAGGCCATGACCGGGTAGTAGCCGTCGGCTTTGAGCGCGTCGATCACGTTGATCAGCACGTGCCGAGGATCGGCGATGGCGGCCGGTTGCCCTTCAGTCGGGTGCATGCTGACCTGCACTGCGGCAGTAGGGATCTGTCGCCATGGCAGGCGCACCAGGCTGCCCTCAAGCGGGTAGGCGCGGCAGTCGATATCGCCGACGTCCCAGACCAGCCCGGAGTTTTCGACATCTTCGCCGTTAAGGGTCAGGCCCAGAATAGTGCTGGGCAGCGGGCGACCGCTCTCATAAACCGCCAGCAGTTCCTCGCGGTGCAGCAGCTTGCCGCGCGGCACGCCGTTGGCGTCGAGGATGAACAGCTCGATCATTTCGATATCGGGGTTGGCGGCCAGGAATGCCTGGGCCTGCTCGGGGTGAGCAAAGTGCATGAGTGTCTCGCTTGCGCCCATAGGCGCACAGTGCCGACTGCAGGGCAGGTCAGCCAGTGATTGACGATGTAGGGAGTCAGATCAATGCGAGGGTGTCTGGTGGGCGAGCATGGCGGCAATGCCACAAGGCCCAGAAGGCGAGAATGATGTGAAACAGCGGATTTTCACCGGAACGCGCCCTGACCTTCGAGCACGAAGGCGGCGATACAGGGCAGGACGAGCGCACGGGTGAAGTCATGCACCGATACTCCCATGGTCGATAAGGTTCATTAAATCAGTGTTTATATACCTTCAGGTATGTATCGACTAAACAAAGCCGTGAGACCCTGTATCCGTGCCGAGCGGGGGCAAATCTGCGACAATCGCAGCCCTTACCTATGCCGATCATATGCCGATCATGCGACAGCAGGCTCACCTGCATGACTAAAAAGACTCCATGACTGACCAGAATCCCGCTATCGATCAACTGTTGAGAAACCTTGATCACGCCATGATCGCCGAGCGTCATCGACTGCGTCGGCAATTGCACGAACTGCGCAAGCACCCTGATGAAGCCAAACTCGCCCAGTGGGTCGAGAAGGTGCAGGCGTCCTTTGCCCGGGTGACGGCTCGCAAGCAAAGCGTGCCGTTGATTCGCTACGACGACAGCCTGCCGATTGCCGCCAAGCGCGATGAGATCAAGAAGGTCCTGGCCGAGCATCAGGTACTGATCATTGCCGGTGAGACGGGGTCGGGCAAGACCACCCAATTGCCGAAGATCTGCCTGGAGCTGGGCCGCGGCCAGCATGGCCTGATCGCCCACACCCAGCCACGGCGGATTGCCGCCCGCAGTGTTGCGACGCGGGTTGCCGAAGAGCTGGGTACGCCACTGGGAGCGCTGGTGGGCTATCAGGTGCGCTTCGAAGACCAGAGCGATGCCAACACCCTGGTCAAGCTGATGACGGACGGTATCCTGCTGGCCGAAACCCAGCACGACCGTTTTCTCGAACGCTATGACACGATCATTGTCGACGAAGCGCATGAGCGCAGCCTGAACATCGACTTCCTGCTCGGTTACCTCAAGACCCTGCTGCCTCGTCGCCCGGACCTGAAGCTGATCATCACTTCGGCGACCATCGACCTGGAACGCTTCTCCAAGCACTTCAATGATGCGCCGATCATCGAAGTCTCGGGCCGTACCTACCCGGTGGAGACCTGGTATCGACCGCTGACCAGCGAGCAGGATGAAGAGGGCAATCGGGTTGAAGATGACCTGACTGTGGATCAGGCGATTCTCGCCACCCTCGACGAGATCGCCGCCCATGAGCGCAGCGAAGGCAAGCACCCGGGTGATGTGCTGGTGTTCCTGCCCGGTGAGCGGGAAATCCGCGATGCGGCTGAAATGCTGCGCAAGGCCCAGCTCAAGCACACCGAGATCCTGCCGTTGTACGCCAGGCTTTCACCGGCCGAACAGCAGCGAATCTTCCAGTCCCACCCCGGGCGGCGCGTGGTGCTGGCAACCAACGTTGCTGAAACTTCGCTGACGGTGCCGGGCATTCGCTACGTGATCGACAGTGGTACGGCGCGGATCAGCCGTTACAGTTACCGGGCCAAGGTGCAGCGGCTGCCGATCGAGGCTGTATCTCAGGCCAGCGCCAACCAGCGTAAAGGTCGCTGCGGTCGGGTCGAGCCAGGCATTTGCGTGCGTCTGTATAGTGAAGAGGATTTCAACGCCCGCCCTGCGTTTACCGATCCTGAGATCCTGCGCACCAACCTTGCCGCGGTGATCCTGCAGATGCTGCATTTGCGCCTGGGCGCGATTGACGCATTCCCGTTCATCGAGCCGCCTGATGGCAAGGCCATCAGCGACGGCTTCAACCTGCTGCAAGAGCTCTCTGCGGTGAACCGCGAGAACCAGCTGACGCCGCTTGGCCGGCAACTGGCGCGGCTCCCAGTCGACCCGCGGCTGGGCCGCATGCTGCTTGAAGGCGCGAAGCAGGGGAGCCTGCAGGAAGTGCTGATTGTTGCCAGTGCACTGTCTGTGCAGGACCCGCGCGAGCGTCCTCCGGAGCGTCAGCAGGCTGCCGATCAGGCTCATGCCCAGTGGAAGGATGTCGACTCCGATTTCGCGGCCCTGGTCAATCTCTGGCGCGGTTTCGAGGAGCAGCGCCAGGCGCTGACCGCCAGCCCATTGCGCAACTGGTGCCGGAAGAACTTCCTCAATTACCTGCGCTTGCGTGAGTGGCGCGATGCGCACCGGCAGTTGGGGCTGATTTGCCGTGACCTGCAGTTGAGCATCAACAAGGAGCCCGCCGACTACCCGAAACTGCACAAGGCGGTGCTCTCCGGGCTACTCAGTCAGATCGGGCAGAAAACCGAAGACGGCGACTACCTCGGCGCTCGCCAGCGGCGCTTCTGGGTACACCCGTCTTCGGGCCTGGGCAAGAAGCGCCCGCAATGGCTGATGACTGCCGAACTGGTCGAAACCACCAAGCTCTATGCGCGGATGGTCGCCAAGATCGAACCCGACTGGATCGAACCGCTGGCCGGGCACCTGGTCAAGAAGAATCACTTCGAGCCGCACTGGGAAAAGAAGCGCGGCCAGGTAGTGGCCTATGAGCAGATCACCCTGTATGGGTTGATTATCGTCGGTCGACGCCCGGTGCATTTCGGCCCGATCGACCCTCTGATGTCACGCGAACTGTTCATCCGTGAAGCGCTGGTGGGTGGTGAGATACAGTCACGGGCCAAGTGCCTGACGGCCAACACGCGCTTGCTTGAGCAACTCGACGAGCTGGAAGCCAAGGCACGTCGACGCGACATTCTTGCCGATGAAGAAACCCTTTACGCCTTCTATGAGGCGCGGCTGCCCGCGGAGATTCATCAGACCGCAACGTTCGACAGCTGGTACCGGGTCAACAGCCAGAAAGACCCGCAGTTGTTGATCATGCGCGAGGAAGATGTGCTGGCCCGTGAGGCCAGTGAAGTGACCGCTGCCCAGTACCCCGATACCCTGCGCTTGGGTGACCTGAGCCTGGCATTGAGTTATCACTTCGAGCCTAATCACCCGCGTGATGGTGTCACCCTGCGCGTACCGGCGCCGCTGTTGCCGAACCTGCCGGGCGAGCGCCTGGAGTGGCTGGTGCCTGGGTTGCTGGAAGCCAAGTGCATTGCGCTGGTACGCAACCTGCCCAAGGCAACCCGCAAGAACTTCGTGCCCGTACCGGACTTCGTCAAGGCTGCCTTGCAGCGGATGAGTTTTGGTGTCGGCTCGTTGCCCCACGCATTGGGCGCGGAGCTGTTGCGCATGACCGGTGCGCGGGTCAGCGATGAGGCCTGGAGTGAAGCTGCCGAGCAAGTGGACAGCCACTTGAAAATGAACCTGGAGGTGGTTGATGCCCAGGGCAAGTTCCTGGGCGAAGGCCGCGACTTGGCAGAGCTGACCTCGCGTTTCGTCGCTGCAAGCCAGGCGGCACTGGCCGTACCGCAAACGGCACAGAGCCAGCAGCCGGTGGAGGCCAAGGGCTTTGCCAAGGTTGCGCAAAGTGCCCAGCAGAAGATCGCCGGCCTGTCGTTGACGGTGTACCCGGCGCTGGTGGAAGAGGGCGGGACGGTCAAGGAGGGGCGGTTCTCGACAGCCGCCGAAGCCGAATACCAGCACCGTCGCGGTTTGCAGCGGCTGTTGCTGCAACAGTTGGCCGAGCCGGCCAAGTACCTGCGTGGCAAGTTGCCGGGGCTGACCGAGTTGGGGCTGCTGTACCGCGAATTGGGACGGATTGAGGCACTGGTCGAGGACATTCTGCTGGCCAGTCTCGACAGCTGCATCCTCGAGGGTGAGGCCAGCCTGCCGCGTGACGGTGCTGCACTGGCGTCACTGGCCGAGCGCAAACGTGGCCAGTGGGCCGAGCATGCCGAGCGTCTGGCGCGTCTGACGCTGGACATCCTCAAGCTCTGGCATGGCTTGCAGAAGCGCTTCAAGGGCAAGATTGACCTGGCCCAGGCTGTGGCGTTGAACGACATCAAGCAGCAAACGGCCAATCTGGTGTACCCGGGGTTTGTTCGGGAAACACCGTCGCTCTGGCTCAAGGAGCTGCCGCGCTACCTCAAGGCGATTGAACTGCGCCTGGAAAAACTGCCCGCGCAGGTACAGAGGGATCGTGTCTGGAGCGGTGAGCTCAGCAACCTCTGGGCACAGTTCAAGGCCCGCGCCGACAAGCATGCCCAGGAAGGCAAGCGTGACGAGCAGTTGGTCCTGTACCGCTGGTGGATCGAAGAGTACCGGGTTTCACTGTTTGCCCAACAACTGGGCACCAAAGTGCCGATTTCCGATAAGCGATTGAGCAAGCAGTGGGGGCAAGTGGAAGCCTAACGGCTTGGAAATGTGGCACACTTCGTCGACGTACGCCGCTGATGTGACCGGCCCTCGGTGACATCAGCGGCGCCAGATTGCATGACCACGCAGTGCTCCCGCCAACCGGGGGTATTGCGTGCATTAATTGGTACCTTCGTGCCAGGAACACTGACTAACAGGCCGTTGCCCTGCCGGCACCGGCCCCGAACAGAGGAACGACCGTGCATAACGTCGTGATCAGCGGCACCGGCCTGTACACCCCGGCCAACAGCATTTCCAACGAGGAACTGGTGGCGGCGTTCAACGCCTACGTCAGCCAGTTCAATGCCGATAATGCTCAGGCCATCGAGCGTGGCGAGGTTCAGGCCCTGGCTGAATCCAGCGCTGCGTTCATTGAGAAGGCGTCGGGTATCAAGAGCCGCTTTGTCATGGACAAGGATGGCATCCTCGATCCTCAGCGCATGGCGCCGCGTTTGCCTGAGCGCAGCAACGATGAACCGTCGATTCTCTGCCAGATGGCCGTAGCCGCCGCTGAACAGGCGCTTGCACGTGCAGGTCGCACAGCGGCCGATGTCGATGCGGTGATCGTCGCCTGCTCCAACCTGCAGCGACCTTATCCGGCCATTGCCATCGAAGTGCAGCAAGCCTTGGGTATCAACGGTTTTGGCTTCGACATGAACGTGGCCTGTTCGTCGGCCACCTTTGGTATCCAGACGGCCTGCAACAGCGTTCAGGTCGGCCAGGCACGTGCCGTGCTGGTGATCAGCCCTGAGGTGTGTACCGGCCATTTGAACTTCCGTGACCGTGATAGCCATTTCATTTTTGGCGATGCGGCCACGGCAGTGTTGGTTGAGCGTGCCGATCTCGCCACCTCGGCCCATCAGTTCGATATCGTCAGCACTAAACTGCTGACGCAGTTCTCCAACAACATCCGTAACAACTTTGGTTTCCTCAACCGTGCGGCGGAAGAGGGCATTGGCGCGCCGGACAAACTGTTTGTGCAAGAGGGGCGCAAGGTTTTCCGTGAAGTGTGCCCGATGGTTGCCGAACTGATCGGCCAGCATTTGGCAGAAAACGACATCAATGTCAGCGACATCAAGCGTTTCTGGTTGCACCAGGCCAACCTGAGCATGAACCACCTGATCGTCAAGAAACTGCTGGGCCGTGATGCCACTGTCGATGAAGCACCGGTGATCCTGGATCGCTATGCCAATACCAGCTCGGCAGGCTCGGTGATTGCCTTGCATACGCACCAGGATGATTTGCCCAAGGGCGCACTGGGTGTGCTCAGTTCCTTTGGCGCGGGCTACTCTATTGGCTGTGTGATTCTGCGCAAACGCTAAGCGCCTCGGGGTGTATCTGGGGGCTGTCTTGGTTGATAAGGCAGCCCGTCCTGCAACCCGAACGCATGCCTTGGGTGCGTCAGGTTGTGTTGTGCGTTGTTGCTGTAACAAATTCCCGCTATCGAAGTCCATACCCGACTTCCAGGGAAAACCACCATGATCGGCACGAATGAAACCGAGTTTCTGGAGCGCTTGCTTGCCGGAGAGCAGCAGGCGTTCAAAGAACTGGTCGACACCTATCAAAGCGCCATGCGAGCGGTCGCCTACGCCATTGTGGGTAACCGACAGGCCGACGAGGCCGTGCAGGATGCCTGGCTGGCAGTTGTCCGCAGCCTGCCCGGATTTCAGCGCCGCTCCAGCCTCAAGACCTGGTTACTGACCATCACCGCCAACGCGGCAAAAAATCGCTACAGGCAAAATCGTCGTGAGGTGCTGCTCGACGACCTGCCGTCGCCGCATGGCAGCATTGGCGATGATCGCTTCGCGGCTGATGGGCATTGGCGCGTTGCGCCGTTCGCCTGGCATGAAGACACCCCCGAGGCGCTGCTCAGCGAGGATGAGTTGCGCCAGTGCCTGGAGCACACACTGTTGAGCCTGCCGCAGTTGCAAAGCAGCGTGCTGATACTGCGCGAGCGCCAAGGCCTGGCATTGGAAGAGATCTGTAATTTGCTCGAGATATCCCTCTCCAATGTGCGTGTGCTGTTGCACCGGGCACGGCTCAAGGTATTCGCGACCCTGGAGCATTTCGAGGAGACAGGACAATGTTGACCTGCAAGGAAATGGTGGCGCGTAGCAGCGACTACCTGGATGGTGAGCTCACGTTGGGGGAGCGTTTGCTGGTACGTCAGCACCTGCTGTTTTGCCGTAACTGCAGGCGTTTCATCAAACAGATGCGCCTGGCGCAGGCAACGGTACGTGCACTGCCAGAGGCCCCGATGGCGGATGCCGATGTGCTGGCCAGGAAACTGGCGGCGCAGCGCAGGGCTCAAGATAAACCCTGAGTGGTGTGAATCGACTTTGCCAGCCTGAGATTGTCAGCAGTTCGGCGCTGAAATGAAAAAGGCGGAAAATGCTGGATGGGGTCAGCATTTTCCGCCTTTGAAACTCAGTGCAAGGCGATTAGAACTTGGCTTCCAGGTCTACTTGCAGAGTGTCTACGTCAGCATCGCTGTTCGGCAGTTGGGACAGGTCGGTCTTGGCCATCAGGTAGGTTGTGCCCACCGAGAAGTTCTTGTCGATCTCATAGCCGACCTTGAACTTGTGGCCGCGCGAACCGGTGAAGCCGGCACCGAAGTCGGAGTCGGTGAACAAGCTGACCACAGCGTTACGCTGTATATCACGGTAGTTGTAGTCGAGGCTCCATGCGCCCAGTTTGGTTTTCACACCAGCCAGCCAGGCCTTGTCTTCGCCGTCGGTGCTTTCGGTGTTCTTGACGAACTGACCGTAGGTCGACAGTGGGATGGCGAAGCCTGTGAAGTCGATTTGGCCGAAACCTTCCACGAGGTTGAACTCGTTGGTGGTGTTGCCAAAGGACTGCAGTACGCTGGACGCCTTGTCGTTGTCATAGCCATAGATGCTGCCGCCCACGGTAACCTTGACGGTATCCGCAGCAGCAAAGCGTGTACCCAACTGGCCGTGGTACAACTGTGCGTCGTGCTTGAACTGCACGCCATCACCGTCGACGTTGTCCTTGAGCGTGTAATGACCGGCGCTGCCGAACAGCTCAGCGCCACCCAAATTGGTTTTGTAGGTAACGGCCAGGCCTTCTGGATTGATGTCGCTATCCCAGATGATGTCCCCCATGCTCACCCATGGCTGGTTCATCTTGCCGCCGATCAGGTGCAGGTTCGGAACAGCGGTCGGGTGCCAGTCGAGGTAGGCCTGGTCGACCCACAGCGATTTTTTCTCGAAATATTTGTCCAGGCTCTGGTTGGTGGAGCGGGCATCGGCGCTGCTGCCGGTAGCCACGCGCACGCCGGCGTCGACTTGCGGATTGATCTCACTGTAGAAGCCGACGCGGGCACGGACACGCTCGCGGTCCTGGTTGCCGCTGCTTGCGTTGGGGTTGTCGACGTTGACGTCTTCGTAACGCAGGCGCACATCGCCCTTGATCTGGGTCTTGGCGGCCCATGCCACTTTTTGTTCAAAGGAACTCATGCGTTCGGACTGAGCCTTCTGGGCGGCTTTTTCCTTGGTCTCGGTGGCCAGGTCCGATTGCAGTTCGTTGTACTGCGCTTGGTTGATCGAGCCGTTAGCCTTGAGCATTTCGAGCAGCTTGGCGTCGACTGCAGCACTGGCCGGAGCACTCAGAGCCAGCATCATGCCTGTGCAAAGGCTCGCTCCGGTTAGTGTAGAAACAAGACGCATAAGGTTCTCCCTATTTGAAAAAAATGGGGAGGCAGCTGCCCACCCCGTATTGGCATGTCCTCGGAAAGCGCCTGGCTAGACAGCGTCTTGGGTTCCGAAAAACAGGCGCAAGTATTGCGAGCGCCAATTACAGAATGATGTCTCTTTGATTTCGCTCATGTGACGTGATGGCCTGGAGCTGGATGTGCAGGCGTGCAGTTTTCTGGAACACTAGGGTTTCATTTGCCCTGAGTCGTTTGTCATGACCTTCCAGATCATTGCCAGCCTGCGAGACATTGCATCGGATGCATGGGATGCGCTGGTACCCGAAGGTCAGCCCTTTCTGAGGCATGCGTTCCTGAGTGCGCTGGAAGACAGCGGCAGCGTGGGGCCTGGTACGGGCTGGTCCAGCGAACACCTGGTGTTGATGCAGAATGGGCAATGCCGTGCGGCGTTGCCGGCCTACCGCAAGTGGCACTCCTTTGGGGAGTACGTTTTCGATCACGGTTGGGCGGATGCCTGTCAGCGCGCCGGTATTGATTACTACCCCAAGCTGTTGGCCGCGGTACCGTTCAGCCCGGTGGCCGGGACGCGCTTGTTGGCTGCCTCTGAAGCTGATGGCCTGACGTTGCTGCAGGCCATTCCCGGCTACCTGTCCAGTGAAGTGCTGTCAGGTGCGCATGTGAACTTCACCGATACGGCTCTGGATAGGCACATGGGCACGCTACCCGGCTGGCTCGAGCGCCTGGGCTGCCAGTTTCACTGGCATAACCGTGGCTACCGTGACTTCCAGGATTTCCTCGATACGCTGAGTTCACGCAAGCGCAAGCAGATGCGCAAGGAGCGGGAGCAGGTCGCCGGGCAGGGCATCGATTTTCACTGGTTTGGTGGCGAACAGCTGAGCGAGGCGCAGTGGGATTTTATCTATGCCTGCTATGCCAATACCTACCTTGTACGCCGACGTTCGCCGTATTTGACCCGCGAGTTTTTCAGCCTGCTGGCCGAGCGCATGCCTTCGGCGATCCGTGTGGTCATGGCGCGCCAGTCCGGGCGCGATGTGGCAATGGCCTTTAGCCTGGTCGGTGGCGATAGCCTCTACGGTCGCTACTGGGGATGCCTGGCTGAGTTTGATCGATTGCACTTCGAAACCTGTTTCTACCAGGGCATGGACTTCGCTATTGCCCAGGGGCTGCAACGGTTTGATGCGGGGGCGCAGGGCGAACACAAACTGATTCGCGGGTTTGAGCCGGTGCTTACCCGCTCCTGGCATTACTTGCTGCACCCAGGGTTGCGGGCAGCGGTCAGTGAGTTTCTTGAGCAGGAGCGTTCAGGCGTACGTGCTTATGCCGAGGAGGCCAAAACGGCCTTGCCGTATCGTCAAGTGTAAGCGGGTCGCGTTTTAATCGATCCCGACAAAGCCACCGGTCTGGTGCTGCCATAACCGTGCATACAGGCCTTGGTGCGCAAGCAGCTCGGCATGGCTGCCCATTTCGGCGATACGACCTTTTTCCAGCACCACCAGGCGATCCATCCGGGCAATGGTCGACAGGCGATGGGCAATGGCGATGACGGTCTTGCCCCGCATCAGGGTTTCCAGGCTGTCCTGAATGGCGGCTTCGACCTCCGAGTCCAGCGCAGATGTTGCTTCATCCATGATCAGGATCGGCGCGTTTTTCAGCAGTACGCGGGCAATGGCGATGCGCTGACGCTGGCCACCGGACAGTTTTACGCCGCGCTCGCCGACGTGCGCATCGAAGCCGGTGCGGCCCTGGGCATCGGAAAGCTGCGGGATAAATTCATCAGCCCGGGCGCGGCGTACCGCCTCCCATAGCTCGTCGTCGGTAGCGTCCGGCTTGCCATACAGCAGGTTGTCGCGGATTGAGCGGTGCAGCAATGAGGTGTCCTGGGTAATCATGCCGATCTGTGCGCGCAGGCTCTCCTGGGTGATCGTGGCAATGTCCTGACCATCGATCAGGATGCGTCCGCCTTCCAGGTCATAGAGCCGCAGCAGCAGGTTCACCAAGGTCGACTTGCCTGCCCCGGACGGGCCGATCAGGCCGATTTTCTCGCCCGGACGTATGTCCAGGTTCAGGTCTTCGATGATTCGGCTGCCCTTGCCATAGTGGAAATCGACATGCTCGAAACGCACCGCGCCGTGGCTCACGTTCAATGCCGGTGCGTTAGGCTGGTCGGTGACGCTCACCGGCTGGGCGATGGTTTGCAGGCCATCCTGCACCATGCCGATGTTTTCGAAGATGCCATTGACCACCCACATGATCCAGCCCGACATGTTGACGATACGGATCACCAGGCCAGTGGCCAGGGCAATGGCCCCGACACTGATCAGCGATTGCGTCCATAACCACAAGGCCAGCGCCGTGGTGGTGACAATCAGCAGGCCGTTCAGGCTGGTGATGACCACATCCATGCTGGTAATGACACGGCTGGCCAGTTGGGTTTTCTCGGTCTGCTCGCGAATGGCTTCCCGGGCATATTGCTGTTCAAAGTCGGTGTGGGCAAAGAGCTTCAAGGTTGCGATGTTGGTGTAGCCGTCGACAATCCTGCCCATGAGCTTGGAGCGGGCATCGGAGGAAATCACGGCTCGGGCCTTTACCCGCGGCACGAAGTAGAAGAGCGCACCGACGTAGCAGGTAATCCAGGTAATCAACGGCAGCATCAAGCGCCAATCCGCCTCGGCGAACAGCACCAGGGAGCTGAGGGCATAGATCAGTACATGCCACAACGCATCGACGGCTTGCACGGCGGAATCGCGCAGCGAATTGCCGGTTTGCATGATGCGTTGGGCAATGCGTCCGGCGAAATCGTTCTGGAAGAAATTCAGGCTCTGCTTGAGCACGTAGGCGTGGTTTTGCCAGCGGATCATGCTGGTCATGCCGGGGCTGATGGTCTGGTGCTCCAGCAGGTCGTGCAGGCCGACGAAGATCGGCCGCAAAATCAAGGCTACCACCAGCATCCAGATCAGCTCGCTGGCGTGTTCACTGAAGAAGTTTACATTGGGTGTGCCCTGAGCCAGATCGATGATCCGGCTCAGGTAGCTGAACAGTGCCACTTCGATCAGCGCACCGATCAGCCCCACCACCAACAGTACGGCGAAACTCGGCCAGACCTGACGCAGGTAGTAGAGGTAAAACGGCAGGACCTTGCCAGGCGGTGCCGCCGTCGGCGCATCACGGAAGATATCGATCAACTGCTCGAAACGGCGGTACAGCATGAAAGGGGCAACTCCTGTTGTTTCGGCCCGGCTGAGCGCAGGTCACGTCCTTGTGAACCCGATTTCAGTCGAGGCGTTTAGCCTTGATGATCATCACCGGATCTGCCGGGACATCGCCCATGCCTGCTTTGGTGGTGGTTTTCACATTGGCGATCTGGTCGACCACATCCATGCCCTTGACCACTTTGCCGAACACCGCATAGCCGAAATCACGGCCGCCATGGTCAAGGAAGTTGTTGTCCTTGTGGTTGATGAAGAACTGGCTGGTGGCCGAGTTCACCGCCGCCGTACGGGCCATGGCCAGGGTGCCACGCGTGTTACGCAGGCCGTTGTCCGCTTCGTTCTTGATCGGCTCCTTGGTCTCTTTCAGCCCCATGTCCTTGGTGAAGCCACCGCCTTGAACCATGAAGCCCGGGATCACCCGGTGGAAAATGGTGTTGTTGTAGAAACCGCTGTCGACATAACCCAGAAAGTTCTGGGTGCTGATCGGCGCCTTTTCTGCGTCCAGTTCAACTTCGATATCGCCGAAGCTGGTAGTCAGCAGCACGTGGGGTTGTTTGTCGGCAGCCATCAGGCTGGTGGCGAACACGGTAGCGCAGGCGGCCAGGAGGATTTTTTTCAGCATGGACTCAATGATCCTTGAGCGGTAGTTGAAGCAGCAGCGAGAAACTGCAGCAGGGTCTGGTTGAACAGATGTGGTTGATCCAGTGGTGTAGCGTGCCGTGAATCGGCGATGACCGCCAGTCGTGCCTGAGGGATCAGCTCAACGTAGCGTTCTTTCAATGCGACCGGGGTGTAGTCCTGGTCGGCACTGATCACCAGCGTAGGACAGCGTATTTGCCCCAGGCGTTCCTGCACGCCCCAGCCGACGATGGCGTCAAAGCTGCTCAGGTAGGCGCGCTTGTCGTTGCGTGCCCAGCGCAGCGCCATCGTGCGCCGCAGGTGGGCGTGTTCCGGCTTTGGAAACAGTTTGGCCGCAAGGCCTTTACCGACGGCCTCCGTGCTGAGCAGGCGGGCCAGGCTCCAACGCTTGAACCACCATAGCCAGTCTGCTCGACTGCGCACTTTGACCTCGGGTGCACTGTTGACGATGCACAGGCTGCGCAGCCATTGCGGGTGATCGACAGCGAACTGGAAGCCGATCATGCCGCCCATCGACAACCCGACCAGGTGCACCGGGCCGGGTTGCAGGTGTTCGAGCAATGCCAGCAGGTCGGCACTGAACCCGGCGATGCTGTAGCGTTCACGCGGTTTGTCCGAGCGACCATGGCCGCGGATGTCCATCAGGATAACCCGGTAGTGACGGGCCAGTTCAGGCACTTGAAACTCCCAGTCTTCGCAGCTGGAACCCAAGCCGTGCAACAACACCAAGGGTTCGCCCTGGCCATAGACCTCGTAGTGCAGTGAGCAACCTTCATGTTCGAAGTAGGCCATGGGCGTGATTCCTGTCAGGCTTGGGCGGGGGCGGCGAAGGGCACGTCCAGCGGTGCGGTGTCGAAGTTGCGCAACAGCTCGATGAGGATCTGTGTGGCTGGGCCCAGTGGTTTGTCCTTGTTCGAGTAAAGGTAGAACAGCGGGTGGCGACTGCCACCCTGGTCCAGAGGTAACGGCTTGAGCAGGCCTTCGCGCAATTCGCGTTCGATCAGGTGTCGCGGTAGCCAGGCAAAGCCCAGGCCACTGCAGACGAAGCTTGAAGCGGTGGCCAGGCTGCCGACGGTCCAGCGTTGTTCTGCGCCCAGCCAGCCGACATCGCGCGGTTGCGAGCGCCCCGAATCGCGAATCACCACTTGCAGTTGGCTTTCCAGGTCCTGGAAGCTTAGCGCGCGCTGCAGGCGATGCAGAGCATGCTCGGGATGGGCTACGGCAATGAACTCTACGGCGCTCAATTCGGTGCCCAGGTAACCGGGGATGTTGAAGCCGCTGATGGCAAGGTCGGCGATACCTTCGTGCAGGACTTCCTCGACCCCGGACAACACCTCTTCACGCAGCCGTACCCGGCAGCCGCGGCTCTGCGGCATGAAGGCGCTCAATGCCCGAACCAGGCGTGCGTTGGGGTAGGCGGCATCCACTACCAGCCGTACCTCGGCTTCCCAGCCCTGTTCCATATGGTGGGCGAGGTCTTCCAGTTGACTGGCCTGTTTGACCAGTTGTCGCGAGCGTCTCAGCAGCACGCCGCCGGCTTCGGTCAGCACCGCCTTGCGCCCATCGATTCTCAGGAGTGGTACGCCCAACTGTTCCTGCATGCGCGCCACGGTGTAACTGACAGAAGATTGTGAGCGGTGCAGGGCATCGGCGGCCTGGGCGAAGCCGCCGTGGTCGACGACGGCCTGCAGGGTTCGCCACTGATCCAGGGTAACGCGCGGCGCTTTCATCAAGGGCTCCTGTTGTCCTAAGCTGGCGCACTGTCATGGAGAGCGCCGAATGAAAAAATGTTGTGCTGCATTGCTGGCCCTGCTGCCGCTCACGGCCCTGGCCTATCCCATCGATGTGGAAAAGGAGCTGGAGGGCGTCAAGCTTGACTACACCACCTACGACACGGACTACGACATGGGCGCGATCACCCTGAACAACTACGGTGAGGTGGCGGCCCAGTGCAAGGTGACCTTCCGCAATGGCCCGGAAGCCCCCCGTGTACGCCGTGTGCAGGTACCTGCCAAGCAAAGCGTGGACGTCAACGCCAAGTTCAACCGCAAGATCATCAAGTTGCGCATAGCCCTTAGCTGCAAGCCTCAGTAGAACCAGATGCTTTACCTGTCAGGGTAGAGCATTGGTCAAATAAAACAAATTATTCGATTGGTTGCACCAGATTTTTGCGCTTTTTAATCGATACAATGCTGTTTAATCTTGCCTCCATCGACTTAGCGACCTTGCCGATTGGAGGCAACCATGTCCCGTGTACTGATCATCGAAAGCAGCGCCCGCCAAAACGATTCGATCTCGCGTCAATTGACCCGCGACTTCATCGCGCAGTGGCAGTCAGCCCATCCGACTGACACGATCACCGTACGCGATCTGGCTGCCAACCCGGTGCCGCATCTGGACGAAACCCTGCTCGGTGGCTGGATGAAGCCTCAAGAGCAGCGCAGTGCTGAAGAACTGAAGGCACTGCAACGCTCAAACGAATTGACCGATGAACTGCTGGCCGCCGATGTGCTGGTAATGGCTGCGCCGATGTACAACTTCACTATCCCGAGCACGCTGAAGGCCTGGCTAGACCATGTACTGCGTGCAGGGATTACCTTCAAGTACACCGAAACCGGCCCGCAGGGGTTGCTGACAGGCAAGCGTGCCTATGTGCTGACCGCTCGCGGTGGTATCCATGCCGGCGGCGCCAGCGACCACCAGGAACCCTACCTGCGTCAGGTGATGGCCTTCATCGGTATCCACGATGTGACCTTCATCCACGCCGAGGGCTTGAACATGGGCGGTGATTTCCACGACAAGGGCCTGAATCAGGCCAAGGCAAAACTGGCTGCGGTGGCCTGAGCTTCAATCGACTTTCCCGCCTGACACCTGTTGCTCCTTTGGGTGTACCTGCCCGATCAATGCCCTGTGCTTGATCGGGTTTTTTGTGGGCGGCTCGTTCAGGCTCGCGACTATCCCTGGCGACAAGGCCCCACGCGTGCCTGAGCGTATTGATCGCCTGGCGGCGAACCGCTAAGGTCGCGGGCTGCACTGCACGGGGTAAACATGGGCTATCTATTAATTGTCGCGCTGATCCAGGCGTTTTCCTTCAGCTTGATCGGCGAGTACCTCGCCGGGCATGTCGACAGCTATTTCGCCGTATTGGCGCGGGTGTTACTGGCGTTGCTGGTGTTTTTGCCGTTGACCCGCTGGCGTCAGGTCGAGCCGCGCTTCATGGGCGCAATGCTCGGCATCGGCGCGCTGCAGTTCGGCATTACCTACGTGTGCCTTTACCTGAGCTTTCGGGTGCTGACGGTACCGGAAGTGTTGCTGTTCACCATCCTCACCCCCTTGCATGTGACGCTGATCGAGGATGCCCTGAACCGGCGTTTCAACCCGTGGGCGCTGCTGGCGGCATTGGTGGCAGTTGGCGGTGCGGCGGTGATTCGTTTTGACCGGATCAACCCGGACTTCTTCATGGGCTTCCTGCTGCTGCAAGTGGCCAACTTTACCTATGCCGCCGGGCAAGTCCTGTACAAGCACCTTGTGGCGCGTTACCCCAGCGATTTGCCGCACTACCGGCGCTTCGGCTATTTCTATCTCGGCGCCTTGATCGTGGTGTTGCCAGCGTTCTTGCTGTTCGGCAACGCGCAGCACCTGCCGAGCACCGAGGTGCAATGGCTGGTGCTGCTGTTTCTCGGGGTGTGCCCGACTGCGCTGGGCCTGTACTGGTGGAACAAGGGCGCCTGCCTGGTTTCCGGCGGTACCCTGGCGGTGATGAACAACCTGCATGTACCCGTGGGGCTCTTGCTCAACCTGTTGATCTGGAACCAGCATGAGCCACTGGGGCGATTGTTCCTTGGTGGTGCGGTGATACTTGCCTCGCTATGGCTTAGCCGCATCGGCGTTCAACGACCGTTGCTCGCCAGCCAGGGACGAGGGTAACAACCCGGCCCGCAGGTCGTTGCCGCTTGGCTGCTGGTACAGGCTCAGGCCAAACTCCGGCAGTACCGCCAGCAGGTAGTCGAAGATATCGCCCTGGATACGCTCGTAGTCGGCCCACGCCGTGGTACGGGTGAAACAATAGATTTCCAGTGGCACGCCCTGCGCAGTGGTCTGCATCTGCCGGACCATGCAGGTCATGTTTGGCTGAATGTCCGGGTGGCTCTTCAGGTAAGCCAGGGCAAATGCACGAAAGGTACCGATGTTGGTCAGGCGCCTGCGGTTGGCCGACAGTTCGGCAACCGGGCCTTGTGCCTCATTCCAGCTGTGCAGTTCATGACGCTTGTGTGCGATGTAGTCGGAGAGTAGGCGAATATCGGCCAGGCGCTGTTCTTCATGGGGCTGCAGGAAGCGCACGCCCCCGGCGTCGATGAACAGGCTGCGTTTGATCCGCCGCCCCCCGGCCTGCTGCATGCCGCGCCAGTTCTTGAAGGATTCGGACATCAAGCGCCAGGTCGGGATCGAGACAATGGTCTTGTCGAAGTTCTGAACTTTTACCGTGTGCAGTGTGATATCGACCACGTCACCATCGGCGCCCACTTGCGGCATTTCGATCCAGTCACCGACCCGCAACATGTCGTTGCTGGTGAGCTGCACGCTGGCGACGAACGACAGCAGGGTGTCCTTGTAGACCAACAGGATCACCGCCGACATCGCACCCAGGCCGGACAGCAGCAACAGCGGCGAGCGGTCGATCAGGGTGGCGACGATAATGATCGCGCCGAATACGAACAGCACCATCTTGGCCAGCTGTATGTAGCCTTTGATCGAGCGGGTACGGGCGTGTTCAGTGCGCGCGTAGATAGCCAGCATGGCGTCGAGCAGGGCACTGACGGCGAGGGTAATGAACAGGATGGTGAAGGCCAGCGCCAGGTTGCCGAGGAAATGCTGGGTGGTGGCGCTCAGTTCCGGCACCAGCTTGAGGCCGAACTGCACCAGCAGTGACGGGGTGGTTTGGGCCAGGCGTTGGAATACCTTGTTTCGCAGCAGGTCGTTGAGCCAGTGCAAGGCCGGTTGGCGGCCCAGCAGCTTGACCGCGTGCAGGATCAGAAAGCGCGCCACCCGGCCGAGGGCCAGTGCAAGGGCCAGCAGCACGCTCAGGCCAAGGCCGGCATGCAACAGCGGGTGTTGATCCAGCGTGCCCCAGAGGTCCAGGGCGTTTTGCCACAATGTGGAGATATCCATACCGTTTGAAAGGTTCTGTAAATGAAAGACGGGCCATTAGAGCCCGTATTTCTCGTTCAGTGCCAAAAGAAATTCGGCTCCAGCCGTGGAAAACGTTACCCTATGCAACTGAATTTCTGCACTTGCCCGAGGTACACCCGTGTTTTCCCAATTCGCCCTGCACGAACGCCTGCTTAAAGCTGTGGCCGAGCTGAACTTTGTCGAGCCGACGCCGGTGCAGGCAGCGGCCATTCCCCTGGCGCTGCAAGGGCGTGACCTGCGGGTGACGGCACAAACCGGCAGCGGCAAGACAGCAGCCTTTGTTCTGCCTGTGCTCAACCGCCTGGTCGATCTGAAACAGAAGCGTGTCGAGATCCGTGCCCTGATCCTGTTGCCAACCCGTGAGCTGGCCCAGCAAACCCTCAAGGAAATCGAGCGTTTCGCTCAGTTCACCTTCATCAAGGCCGGCATGATCACCGGTGGTGAGGACTTCAAGGAGCAGGCCGCCATGCTGCGCAAGGTGCCTGATATTCTGGTTGGCACCCCAGGGCGCATGCTCGAACAGCTCAATGCCGGCAACCTGAAGCTGGAGCACGTGCAGGTTGTTGTGCTTGATGAAGCCGACCGCATGCTCGACATGGGCTTTTCCGAAGACGTCGAGCGGCTGTGCAACGAGTGCCCTAACCGTGAACAGACCCTGCTGTTCTCCGCCACCACCGGCGGCGCGGGCCTGCGTGAAATGATCGGCAAAGTGCTGAAGACCCCTGAACACCTGATGCTCAACAACGTCAGCCAGCTCAGCGAAGGTACTCGCCAGCAGATCATTACGGCCGACCACAACCAGCACAAGGAAGAGATCGTTCAGTGGCTGCTGGCCAACGAGACCTACCAGAAGGCCATCATCTTCACCAACACCCGTGTCATGGCCGACCGTATCTACGGGCACCTGGTCGCCAAGGACTTCAAAGCCTTCGTGCTGCACGGCGACAAGGACCAGAAAGACCGCAAACTGGCCATCGAACGCCTCAAGCAGGGCGGGGCCAAGGTGCTGGTTGCCACTGACGTCGCGGCCCGTGGCCTGGACGTTGATGGCCTGGACCTGGTGATCAACTTCGACATGCCGCGCAGTGGTGACGAGTACGTTCACCGCATCGGCCGTACCGGTCGTGCCGGCAATGAAGGCCTGGCCATCTCGCTGATCTGCCATGGCGACTGGAACCTGATGTCCAGCATCGAGCGCTACCTGAAGCAGAGCTTCGAGCGCCGGGTCATCAAGGAGGTCAAGGGCACCTACAGCGGTCCGAAGAAGGTCAAGGCATCGGGCAAGGCGGTAGGGGTCAAGAAGAAAAAGACTGACAAGAAAGGTGACAAGAAAGCCGTCGCCAAGAAAAAGCCTGCCAACCGGCCAAAAGCCAGCGCACCGCTGGTAAGCCAGGATGGCCTGGCCCCCCTGAAGCGTCGCAAGCCAGCCCCAGCTGCCGAGTAATTCGGCACCTTGTCACCGGCAAGGCCTGCTTCTGAAAACACATTGTGTTGAAGCAGGGCTTGCCCGTGATCCCCTCATAGGCAAGCCCCTGCACCGTTCAAATGTGGAGCGGTAGCTGGTAATGCACCTCACTACCCGTTGATAATCGGCACTGAATTCATTGTTGCCGAGAGTTTCCCATGCTGTTTTTGCTGACGGGGTGCCTGTCATGAGCACCACCCGCCGCGCGACCGACGCGTTTGCCCTGCAAATCATGCTGGGGTTGTGCCTGATCTGGGGCATGCAGCAGGTCATGATCAAATGGGCAGCGGCCGACATCGTGCCGGTGATGCAGGCCGCCGGTCGCTCCGGTATTGCAGCGGTGCTGGTTGGGTTGCTGATCTGCTGGCGTGGTGGCTGGGAGCATGTCAGCAGTACCTGGCGCGGCGGTCTGTTGGCCGGTGCACTGTTTGGCCTGGAATTTCTGTTTATTGCCGAAGGCCTGCAACTGACTTCGGCAGCGCATATGTCGGTGTTTCTCTATACCGCGCCGGTGTTTACCGCGCTGGGCTTGCATTGGCTTCTGCCCAGCGAGCGCCTGCGGCCATTGCAATGGCTGGGTATTGCGCTGGCCTTTGGCGGTATTGCGGTGGCATTTGCCGGTGGCGTATCGCTGGAGCATCTGGACGGGCGCATGCTGCTCGGGGATGCTTTTGGTGTGCTGGCCGGCATGGCGTGGGGCGCAACGACCGTTGTGGTGCGCGGTTCGCGGTTGTCCGATGCCCCGGCGACACTGACGCTGTTCTACCAGTTGTTGGTGGGGTTTGTCGGGCTGCTGATGATCGCCGCGGTCAGTGGCCAGATCGGCCAGGTTACATTTACCCCGATATCGGTTGGCAGCCTGTTGTTCCAGGGCCTGGTGGTGTCGTTCTTCAGTTACTTGACCTGGTTCTGGTTGTTGCGCCGTTACCTGGCATCGAACCTGGCAGTGTTTTCCTTCATCACCCCGTTGTTCGGGGTGACGTTTGGGGTACTGCTGCTTGGCGAGCCGCTCAGTCTGAACTTCATTCTTGGGGCCGTCTGCGTGCTGCTCGGGGTCACGATGGTCAGCGCAGAGCAGTGGGTACGTCGACGTTTGCGCAGCCTGCTCGGCCAGTAACGGGGGCCAGCAACAGGGTGCCCGCCAGCAACAGGCCGGCGCCTGCGACTATCAACGCGGGCTCAAGGCTGGCGGCAAACTGGGTGCTCAGGGCGGCCAGCAAAGGGCCGCTCAGTTGACCAAGGGCAAAACAGGCGGTCAGCAGCCCCGCATTGCGTTGGGTGGCGTGTGGTGCCAGTTCCCGAGAGCGCTGCATCACCAACTGCATACAGGCCAGGAACGGCGTACCGCAGAGCACCACGCCCAGCGCCAGGCCGGGGCCGTTCCCCAGCAGGCAAGCAAATACCCCGGCGGCCTGCAGCCATAGCGTTACCATCAACCAGCGTGACGTGCTGCCTTGTCCGGGGCGACGCCGACTGACCATCACCACACCCAGCGTTGCCGCCAGGCCAAAGCCGGGCCAGAACAGGTCGGCCAGCCACTGGCCGTGGAAGTGTGTATTGGCCATTTGCGACATGAAGGTCGCCGGAATGATGTAGCCGGTGCCGTACAGCGCATAGATAACGCTCAGACGGGCAATTCCTGGTGTGCTGCCGCCCAGGCTGATCGCTGCGTTTGTAGCGGTTGCGGGTTGCGGCAGCAGCGGCAGAATGGCCAGTAGCATCAGCAGGGCGGTGGCGGCATAGATCAACCACAGCGGTGCGGAACCGAGCCCCTGTAGGTTGGAATACAGGGCGAGCAAACCGGTCAGGCAGATGCCCATGCCTGGGCCTGCAAAGACCAAGGCGCCCAACTGCGTGCGGTTGCTTTGCGCGGCCAACTGCTGGCTTAAGCTGGTGATCATCACCAGCACCCAGGCACTGGCCACACCGGTACCAAAGCGCAGCAGCATATGCGCCCAGAAGCCGTTCGCCCAGAACGACGCCAGGGTCAGCAGTACACACAGCCACAGTCCGGCCAGCAAGCGCAGCCGGACCTGCCCGGGCCGGCGCGCAAACATGCCGTCCAGCGCGCCCACGAAGTAACCCAGGTAGTTGGCTGCCGCCACCACCCCGGCAGCACTGAGGCCCAACTGACCTTCGCTGATCAGGTGTGGCAGTTGTGGGGTCAGGGCAAAACGGCCAATGCCCATCGCCATCATCAAGGCGACGAAGCTGGCGAGCAGGCGCAGAGTCGGGGACATGACGGGTCTCCAATGCAAGGTTCGATGACCGTCAGGCTAGTGCGCATTGACTTTCAATAAAATTGAATAATTATGATGAACCTGTTCTTTTTTAGAGAATGACCATGGAGCTTAGTCAGCTGAGAATCTTTCAGGCGGTTGCCGAGACGGGTTCGGTTACCCGGGCTGCCGAGCAGTTGCATCGGGTGCCGTCCAACCTGTCGACGCGCCTGCGCCAACTTGAGGAGCAATTGGGCGTAGAGCTGTTTCGTCGCGAACGACAGCGTCTGCAGTTGTCACCGGCAGGAAAGGTGTTGCTGGATTACGCCGGACGCCTGCTGGCCTTGCACGATGAGGCCTTTGCCGCAGTGCAGGGCGGCCAACCGGCAGGGAATTTTGTGCTCGGCACCATGTACAGCACGGCTGCCATCCATTTACCTGCCTTGCTGGCGCGTTATCATCGGGCCTACCCAGCGGTCAATTTGCAGGTGCAGGCGGCGCCCAGTGGTGAACTGCTTGAGGGCTTGCTCAGTGGGCGCCTGGATGCTGCACTGGTCGATGGTCCGTTGAGCCTGGCGGGCCTGGATGGTGTGCCGCTGTGCGATGAAACCCTGGTGTTGATCACCGAGGCCGATCATCCCCCGGTGCGCAGTGCCCGTGATGTGGCAGGGCGTGCGGTATTCACCTTTCGTCAGGGCTGTTCGTACCGGATGCGTCTTGAAGCCTGGTATGCCCACGACCATGCGGCCATGGGCCGGGTGATGGAAATTGAGTCCTACCCCAGCATGTTGGCTTGCGTTATTGGCGGCGCCGGTGTCGCACTGATGTCGCAATCCATGCTGGAGAGCCTGCCGGGGCGTGAAAGCGTGGCGGTTCACCGTTTGCAGTCACCGTTCGACGAGGCCACCACCTGGTTGATGTGGCGCAAGGGCATGCTGGGGGCGAACCTCAGTGCCTGGGTGGCGTTGCAGCAGGAAGACCGGCTTGAGCCCGTGCAATGCCGTATGGTCAGCGCTTGATCGAGGTCAAGCCGTGTTTTCTTTGTCAGATTCAGCGGTGCGCAGAGAAGGACATCGGGCTATGATCTCTATGAAGCGCCGCAGGACTTCTTTGCCGCACCAGATAGCCCGTAAGGGGGATGTCATGAAAAATGCGCTGTATAACTGGCTACATGACCTGGCTGTTGCGCTTGGCCTGATTCCGCCACCGCTGCAACCGGTTCCGATTCCCAGTGATGAGGAGCAACGCAAACGCCAGCCGCGCAAGTAAACTGGCGCAGTATCGGCCTGAAAACCGTCGCATCATGGCGAATGCGACGGTATGTTCAGGTCAGATTCAGCTCAGGCCAGTTCTGCTGCTTTTACGGGTTGGCGTGACATCAGGCTGACCGCGATGAAGCTGATCAGGCCAATTGCCAGGCTGTAGTAGATGGGCGTATTGGCTTCCAGGCCATCCTTGAACATGAATACCAGTGCGGTGCCGAAACCCAGCACCATGCTGGTGATTGCGCCTGCAGTGGTCGCGCGCTTCCAGTAGATCGCGCCGATCAGCGGAATCAGCATGCCACCGACCAGCAGGTTGTAAGCCAGGGTCAGCGCGCTGATCACGTCGTTCACCACCAGTGCAATGCCCAGCACCACGATACCGGTCAGGCAGGTAAACAGACGGTTCACTCCCAGGCTCGACTGCTTGCCGCCGCGCAGCCGTGGCAGCAGGTCTTCGGTCAGCGTGGTGGAGGCTGCCAGCAGGCCAGCACTGGCGGTGGACATCATGGCAGCCAGGGCAGCAGCCATCAGCAACCCGCGGATACCATCGGGCAGGGTGCCCTTGATTACGGCGGCGAAGGCGTTGTTGGGGTTGCTCAGGTCAGGCATCAGCACATGTGCTGCCATACCGATCAGAGCGCAGGCCAGACCATAGATCACACAGTAGACGCCAGCGGTCGTACCGGCATATTGAGCCACCTTTTCGTCGCGCGCGGTGAACACCCGTTGCCAGATGTCCTGACCGATCAGGATGCCGAAGAAGTAGATCAGGAAGTAGGTGATGATGGTGTCCCAGCCGATGGTTGTGAAGCTGAAACTGGCTTCTGGCAGTTTGTTCACCAACTCATCCCAACCCCCGACCTTGTACAGGCACACCGGTAGCAGGATGAACATCAGGCCGACGGTCTTGATCACGAACTGGACGATGTCTGTCAGGGTCAGTGACCACATGCCACCGATGGTTGAGTAGGTCACGACCACGCCACCGCCGAGCACAATGGCCAGCCAGAACGGCAGGTCGAGCAGCACTTCCAGAACGGTGCCGATGGCCAGGACAGAGGTCACCCCAATCATCAGTGCATAAGCCAGCATGATCGCGGCACTGGCTTGACGTGCCATGGGGTTATAGCGGCGCTCAAGTACCTGGGTGACCGTGAAGATACGCAGGCGCAACAGCGGTTTGGCCAGGAACAGGTTCAGGGCGATGATGCCCATGCCCAAGGCGGCGCAAAGCCAGAAACCCGAGATACCATGGACATAGCCAAGGCGTACAGAGCCAACGGTAGACGCGCCGCCCAATACGGTCGTGGCCATGGTGCCCATGTACAGGGTCGGGCCGAGGTTGCGGCCAGCGACAAGGTAGTCTTCGTGAGTCTTGGCTCGGCGCATTCCATACCAGCCGAGCGTGAGCATGCCGGCGGCATAAATCAGTACAACGAAAATATCCAGGGCCATGGGGTGTCTCCGATTGTCTTTATTATGGCGAGATCGACCTCGCGGGCGGCCATGGCCGCCCGGGGCATTCTTCAGTACAGCGGGCCGGTCAGCGGCCGCACTGTCATGGCTTCCTGCCGTGGCGGTTGTCCTGGAGGTGTTGCTTTAACGGCGTGCCACGCCCGGCAATACGCACAGCATTTCGTAGAGCAGGTTGGCGCCGAGCAACGAGGTATTGCCGGTCGTGTCATAAGGCGGGGACACTTCCACCAGGTCGCAGCCGATCAGGTCCAGGCCCTGGCAGCCACGAATGATCTCCATGGCCTGTATGGTGGTCAGGCCACCGATTTCTGGCGTGCCGGTACCAGGCGCCCAGGCCGGGTCGATACCGTCGATGTCAAAGCTAAGGTAGACCGGGCCGCCACCGACTTTCTCGCGCACTTCAGCCATCAGTGGCTCTAGCGACTTGTGCCAGCACTCCTCGGCTTGAACCACCCTGAAGCCCTGCTTGCGGCTCCAGTTGAAGTCCTCTGCGGTGTAGCCTTGGGCGCGCAAACCAATCTGTACCACCCGGTCGCAGTCCAGCAGGCCTTCCTCGACTGCGCGGCGGAAGGTGGTGCCGTGGGCGATTTTTTCGCCGAACATGTGGTCATTGACGTCGGCGTGGGCATCGATATGCACCAGTCCGACCTTGCCGTGCTTTTTATGGAGGGCACGCAGGATCGGCAGGGTCACGGTGTGGTCGCCGCCCATGGTCAGTGGAATCACATCGTGTGCCAGGATCTGATCGTAGGCCTCTTCAATGATCCGCACCGCGTCGAGCAGATTGAACGTGTTGATTGCCACATCACCGATGTCGGCCACCGACAGTGAGTCGAAGGGGGCGGCACCGGTTGCCATGTTGTAAGGGCGGATCATCACCGACTCGGCGCGTATCTCCCGCGGGCCGAAGCGAGTACCTGAGCGTAGCGAGGTGCCGATGTCCAGCGGAATACCGACAAACGCGGCATCCAGGCCGGCTGCGCTTTGCAGGTGGGGGAGACGGAGCATGGTGGCGATACCGCCGAAGCGCGGCATTTCGTTGCCGCCCAGCGGTTGATGAAGAATCTTGTCCACGGTCTGGCCTCATCGATTCGATAGTTTTAGTGGTTGAAACCTGTCGGGCTGAAGCGGGAAAGCAACTGAAACACCGCGCACAGGCCGGGTTGTGGCGGAGTCTGCAAAACGTAGTGGTTGAAAAGAATCGCTACAGCTAAATACTTACTTCAGATTTTTATGAACTATGCGCCCGGTGCTGGTTAGACTTTGCAGACCATCCCCCACGGATCAACCGAACATGGCCAACGCATTGCCTGACCTGAAACTGCTGCGCATCTTCGTCAGCGTCGTGCGTCATCAAGGGTTCGCCAATGCCCAGCAAGAGTTGAACCTGTCGACCTCGGCCATCAGCACCTACATGAGCCAGTTGGAATCTGCGTTAGGGATCGTGCTGTGCCATCGGGGGCGCGGTGGCTTCAGCCTGACCAGCAAGGGCGAACTGTTTCATCAGGAAACGTTGCGCTTGCTGGCGGAAATGGAAGGTTTCGAGCAGTACGCTGCAGCGCTCAAAGGCGAGTTGCGTGGCACGCTTAATCTGGGCGTGATCGATTCAACGGTTGGTGACCGGGCCTTGCCGCTGGCCGAGGCCATTGGTGCATACAGTCAGGAGCACCCGGCGGTGCATTTGCACTTGTCGGTGTCCAGCCCTTACGAGTTGCAGTTGGGCGTGCAGGACAACCGCCTGGACCTGGCGATTGGCGCGTTTTCCACACGCATGAGTGGCTTGCTGTATCAGCCGCTGTACCGCGAGCAACATTGGTTGTACTGCAGCAATCGCCATCCGCTCTACCTGCAACGGCGTATTCCCGAGCAAGTGATTACCCAGCAGCGCATGGTCGGGCGCGGTTACTGGAGCCAGGCGGAACTTGCTCGGCATGGTTTCAAGCACAGCGCGGCAACGGTGGAGAGCATGGAGGCACAGCTGATCCTGGTGTTGTCCGGTGCCTACATTGGTTATTTGCCCGAGCACTATGCACAGGCTTGGGTGGACAAGGGCGATTTGCGGGTGCTGTCCCCGGCGACTTTCGGTTACCAAGCGCCATTTTCCATGATCATCCGCCGCGGGCGCAGCCGCGAACCGTTGATCCAGACCTTTCGTGATTTGCTCAAGGCACAGCTCATGCCGGCCTGAACGGTATGTCTGGAAAATATTTTTCGAAAATCGGGAAATTTCTGGGTTTTTTCGCCATCACGCCCGTAAAGGCTCTGCTAAACCTTCCTTTGCTTGATGATTTTCTATCATCTTCCTCCAAGCAGGGAACGCCCAGATGCGCATGAATTTGCCCGTAACTGAGCATGAAAGAACCTTTCCCAATGAACAGCGGCTTATCTCCACCACCGACCTGAATAGCCGCATTACCTACTGCAACGATGCCTTTATCTCGATCAGTGGTTTTACCAATGAGGAACTGGTAGGCCAGACGCACAACCTGGTACGTCATCCCGATATGCCGCCTGCGGTGTTTGCCCATATGTGGGAGACCATCAAGCAGGGAAAGCCCTGGATGGGCGTGGTCAAGAACAGGGCCAAGAACGGCGATTTTTACTGGGTAAGTGCCTACGTTACGGCGATTTATGAAAATGGCCGGATCAGCGGTTATGAGTCGGTACGTTCAGTGCCGAGCCGTGAGCAGATTCGCCGGGCTTCTGCATTGTATGCGCGCTTGCGCCAAGGGCGTTCGGCGCTACCGGTCGCTGCACGGCTGGGCACTCAGCTGGCTCATGGCTGGCCATTGCTGGTTGCAGGAGGCGTGTCGGCCGCAGGGTACCTGTGGTTGCCGCAATACGCGGCGCTGGGGGTGTTGGCGGCGAGCCTGCTTGCTGCCTGGTACCTGACCGAATCGCGACAGAACCGCGCCATCAAGCGCACTTTGGCGGAGCACCCCAAAGCCTTCACCAGCCCGCTGGTTGCACTGACCTACAGTGACAATGCGGGGTTGCTGGGGCAGTTGGAGCTGGCCATTATCAGTGAGGAGGCCCGGCTGCAGACCGCACTGACCCGGTTGGTTGACGCGGGCGTCGGGGTCAAGGCGCGGGCGGCGCAATCTTCCGATTTGTCGGGCTCCCAGGCGCAGATGCTCGATCGTCAACGCAATGAGACCGACCAGTCCGCCACGGCCATCGCGCAAATGGCCGCGACGATTCAGGAGGTGACCCACAATGTGCAGAACACGGCCATTGCCGCTTCCGATGCTGACAAGCTGACTCAGCAGGGCAGTGATCTGGCTCAGCAGAGTTTGCAAGCGATGAGCAGTATGAGCGAAGCGGTCAACAACATTGGCGTGGCAGTGCATGCCTTGGCTGACCAGACCCAGTCGATTGGCAGTGTCGTGGATGTGATCACCTCGATTGCCGAGCAGACCAACCTGCTGGCGCTGAACGCGGCCATTGAGGCCGCCAGGGCGGGGGAGCAGGGGCGGGGCTTTGCGGTCGTGGCCGATGAGGTTCGCTCGCTGGCCCAGCGTACCCGTACGTCCACCGAGGAAATCCACCAGATCATTGCCTCGCTGCGTTCCGGTGCCGAGCGCGCCGTGAGCACCGCGACCAAGGGCGAGCAGATTTCCCGTGACAGTGTGCAGCGCGTTGAGGCCGTGCAATCAGCATTGGTCGGTATTAGCCAGGCCGTGAGCCGCATTACGGGCATGAGCCAACAAATGGCCACGGCTTCCGAGCAACAAAGCCATGTGGCCGAGGACATCAATCAGCAGATTACCCGTATCGCCCAGCTCTGCGACCACAGCGCCGATCAGGCCAAGCAAGGCGCAGAGATCAGTCGGGACCTCGAACACATGGCTGATTACCTGTACAGCCTGGCAGAACGCTTCAACCGCTAGCCCCGGCTACCCACAGGGATGTGGGTAAGCTTTTCGAGCCTGTTGTGGCACACTTGTGCACTCAGGAGAAATCGATGTCCAGAATCAACTGCGAGCGCTGCCTGCGACCGCAAAACCACTGCCTTTGCCCCTTGATCCCCAGCCTTGAGAGCCGTACACGCGTCGTGCTTTTGCAGCACCCAAGTGAAGTCCGCCATGCGCTGAACACTGCTCGCCTGGCTGGCTTGGGCCTGCGCAATGCCGAGTTGCGGGTGGGCGAAGTGTTTGATGACCTGCCCGATCTGATCGCGACCCCCGGTTACCGGGTTGCCGTGCTGTTTCCTGGAGATGAAGCGCAAGCGCTTGGTCCCTACAGTAACGACCAGGACTCGCGTCCCTGGCTGCTGGTGGTGCCTGACGGAACCTGGCGCAAGGCACGCAAGTTGTTGCACCTGAACCCGTTGCTGGAGGGCTTGCCGAGGGTCAGCCTGGCAACCGTTCAGCCGTCGCGTTACCGGTTGCGCAAGGCGCCGGAACCAGGCGCTTTATCGACGCTGGAGGCGGTGGTGCAGGCATTGAACGTGCTCGAGGCGCCGGACGTGTTTGACGGGTTGCTAAAGCCATTCGACGCACTGATCGAAGGGCAGATTGCGGCGATGGGCAGTGAGACCTACGCGCGTAACCATGTGCGCTGAGTGTTTGTGCAAAGCGCGGCGGCTCCCGCCAACGGCATAGGCTGTCAACGTTTAACCAGGGTTTTCTGACGCAAGATGTAGACGCTGACCAACACCGCACTGGTCAGCATGAAACCACGCGCCCACGGCAAGGGTACTAAGTAGCAGGACAGGCTGATGCTTGCCCACATCAGGCCGATGGCGTAGACCTTGCCTTTGAGGGGAATGCCTTTGCCGTTGAGGTAGTCACGAATCCACGGGCCCAGTTGGGCGTGGTTGATCAGCCAGTCGTGAAAACGGGGCGAGCTGCGCGCAAAGCAGGCTGCTGCCAGCAGCAGAAACGGGGTGGTCGGCAGTACCGGCAGGAAGATGCCGATCACCCCCAGCGCAACGCTGAGCCAGCCGATGGCCAGCAGCAGGTAACGCATCGGTAAAAACTCAGTGGTGGCGGGGTTTGAGCAGCGCTGGCTTCTCGTCTGGCGCATGGCAGAGCAGATACAGCGCAGTCAGCGCCTCGGGGATCTGCACGATCATGTCGTCCATCAGGTTGGCATCGCTGGCGATGTCGGCAAATTCAGGCTGCTCGTCGAACAGGCCGGAACCGACCATGATCGGCAGCAGCATTTCGCTGACTTCTTCTTCCGCGGTCTCGAACCAGGCTTCTTCACGCAGGAATACGCCTTCCATGAAACCGATGCACCAGCCGCGCAACTCGGAGTCGTCCGGCTCGTCGCCAAGGTCCAGGTCGCATGGCAGCTCGAACTCCTCGTCGCTGGCCAGTTGGCGCGCGATGTGTTCCTTGAGCTTGATCAGCGTCGTTTCGATCTCGGTGCGCTGTGCGTCGTCCTTGTAATGCGGCTCTTCGGAGAACAGGGCGTCGATCCATTCACGCTCGGGCACGGCTTCGGCGCAGATCGACAGCGCGGTCAGGTAGCCATGAGCGGCAACGTAGTCCAGCGCTTCCTCATGCAACTCGTCGGCGTCGAGGAAGGCTTGCAGGCGGTTCAATTGCTCAGCGAAGGACATTACAGGGCTACCTTGGGAATAAACGATAATGAATTCTAGCACCTTGCGGTGCAAACGATGCAAAGGAAGACGCTCTATCGTAGAGGCACCTGCGCGGGCAGGTGCTCGGGTATAATGCCCGGCTTTTGTGTCGGGAGCCCTGCGTGGCGGTCCCGGGGTAAAAGCCGCTTACGCATTTTCGGATGAGGCGGATCGGTTTTTCATCCAGCCTGTGGCGAGGATGGTTCTGCGATTTTTGGAGTTTCTATGCTCGAACAGGCTCAGCGCGTCCTCAAGGATATCTTCGGCTACGACAGTTTCCGTGGTCGCCAGGGTGCGATCATCGAATGTGTGGCCAAGGGCGGGGACGCCTTGGTGCTGATGCCTACCGGTGGTGGCAAGTCGCTCTGCTATCAGGTGCCGGGGTTGTTGCGCAATGGTCTGGCGGTGATTGTCTCGCCCCTGATTGCCCTGATGGAAGACCAGGTTGCAACCCTCGATGAGCTGGGGGTGGCGGCTGCCTCGCTGAACTCGACCCTGAGTGCCGAGCAGCAGCGCGAGCTGGCCGGGAAGATCCGGCGCGGCGAAATCAAGATGCTCTACCTGGCGCCTGAGCGTCTGGTTCAGCCGCGTATGCTGGATTTCCTGCGCGACCTGGAGATTGCGCTGTTCGCGATTGACGAGGCGCACTGCGTATCGCAATGGGGCCACGATTTCCGTCCGGAGTACCTGCAACTGGGGCAGTTGGCCGAACTGTTTCCGCACGTGCCGCGTATTGCCCTGACGGCCACGGCCGACATGCGTACCCGCGAGGAAATCGTTACCCGTCTGCATTTGCAGAATGCCGAGCGCTTTCTGTCGAGTTTCGATCGGCCGAACATTTTCTATCGCATAGTGCCCAAGGAGCAGCCACGCAAGCAGTTGATGGCGTTCCTTGGCGAGCGCCGTGGCAACGCCGGTATTGTCTACTGCCTGTCGCGAAAGAAAGTCGACGATGTTGCAGCCTTCCTCTGTGATCAGGGCTTCCCGGCCTTGCCCTACCATGCCGGTCTTCCCGCTGAAACCCGTGCCAGCAACCAGCGGCGCTTCCTCAACGAGGAGGGCCTGATCATGGTCGCGACCATTGCGTTCGGCATGGGTATCGACAAGCCCAACGTGCGTTTTGTCGCTCACCTCGACTTGCCCAAGTCACTGGAGGCCTACTATCAGGAAACCGGTCGCGCCGGCCGTGACGGGCTGCCCGCCGATGCCTGGATGGCCTACGGCCTGCAGGACATGGTGATGCTCAAGCAGATGCTGCAAAACTCCGAGGGTGATGAGCGCCACAAGCGCATCGAGCAGCACAAGCTCGACGCCATGCTGGCCTTGTGCGAGGAAACCCGCTGTCGGCGTCAGATATTGCTGAACTACTTCGACGAAGAACTTCAGCAGCCGTGTGGTCATTGTGACAACTGCGTTGACAGCGTACAGACCTGGGACGCGACCGAGCCGGCACGCCAGGCCCTTTCGGCCATCTACCGTACGGGGCAGCGCTATGGTGTTGGCCATTTGATCGACGTATTGCTCGGTCGTGATAACGAAAAAGTGCGTAGTTTTGGCCATCAACAGTTGTCGGTGTTTGGCGTCGGCAAGGCGCGCCAGGAAGGGGAGTGGCGCTCGCTGTTCCGTCAACTGGTTGCCCGAGGCCTGGCTGATATCGACCTTGAAGGGTATGGCGGCCTGCGCCTTTCCGACAGTTGCCGCCCGTTACTGCGTGGCGAGGTCAACCTGGAGCTGCGTCGAGATCTCAAACCGCAGACCAGCAAAGGCACTGGCAGCTCCGGCAGCCCGGCGAGCCAGTTGGTGCGTGGTGAAGAGCGCGAGCAATGGGAGGCCCTTCGTGCGCTGCGGCGCAAGTTGGCCGAGGAGCATGGCGTGCCGCCTTACGTGATCTTCCCCGACTCGACGTTGCTCGAAATGCTGCGCAGCCAACCGAGCAGCCTGAGCGAAATGGCCCGGGTCAGTGGTGTCGGTGCGCGTAAGCTGGAGCGCTATGGTCAGGCCTTCCTTGAGGTGCTCGGTGGCGAGGCTGAAACGCCCAAGGTTGTGGTCGATCTGCGTCACGAGTTGGTGACCCTGGCCCGTGCCGGCATGACACCGATCCAGATCGCCGGCCAACTGCAATGCAGCGAAAAAAACGTCTACAGCCTGCTGGCCGAAGCCATTGGTCGTCAGGAGTTGTCATTGGAGCAGGCGCTGGATTTGCCGGAAGACCTGTTGCTCGAGCTTCAGGACGCGTTCCTTGATGGCGAGGGTGAGTTGCCGCCAGTTTCGGCGATTGCCGGGCAGTTCGGGGCACGAGTACCAGAAGGGGTGTTGTACTGCGTTCGGGCTGCCCTGGCCGCTGAATTTGAGATGTAAAACACCGCTAATGTCATCATTTATAACGATTGTTGGACAAAATGCCTGGTGTCAGAGCCTTGCCTAAGGGGCTCGGTCATGGTTAGCTGACTAATAATTGTTTTTGATGATGAGTGTGTTATGCCGTTGACCGATCACCACCGCTTTGGGATGCAACTGGCGCAGATGTCCCGTGGCTGGCGCGCCGAACTGGATCGCCGCCTGGCCGGATTGAACCTTTCGCAAGCGCGTTGGCTGGTGCTGCTGCACCTGGCCCGTTTCGAAGAGGCACCAACTCAACGCGAACTTGCGCAGAGTGTTGGCGTCGAGGGACCGACCCTGGCCCGTTTGCTCGATAGCCTGGAGGCCCAGGGCCTGGTGCGTCGTCAGGCAGTCCTGGAGGATCGCCGGGCGAAGAAAATTTTGCTCTGCCCTCCCGCCAAACCTCTGATCGAACAGATCGAAACCATCGCCAATGCCTTGCGTGCCGAGCTGTTCACGGGGGTCGATGAAGAGGAGTTGAGCATCTGCATGCGTGTGCATGCACGCATTCTGGCAAACCTGGAGAAGTCCTAGTCACCGGTCAGGAGACAGTACCCGCATGACCCTGCACAAGCCTGAAATCGTCATCACCTATTGCACTCAGTGCCAGTGGCTGCTTCGTGCTGCCTGGCTGGCTCAGGAACTGCTCAGTACCTTTAGCGATGACCTGTCGCGGGTGGCGCTTGAGCCGGCCACGGGAGGCGCCTTTCGTATTACCTGCGACGGTGTGCAGATCTGGGAGCGCAAGGCCGATGGCGGTTTCCCTGAGGCCAAAGTGCTCAAGCAGCGTGTACGCGACCAGATCGATCCGCTGCGCGACCTGGGGCACAACGACCGGCCTTGATCAGGCGAGCTCGGCGGCCTTGAGCTTCTTGCCTTGGCGGCCTGTGGCCATGCGACTGGATACGACAATAGCGAGAATGATCAGCACACCGCCCATGAGCATGCGCGGTGTGGGCGTCTCTGCGAAAATCATCCAGGCCATGGCAATGCCGTAGACCGGCTCCATGGCAAAGACCACCGCCGCAGTGCGAGCCTTGATGACCGCGAGGCTGGCGACGAATAGGCTGTGGGCAACGCCTGTGCAGAACACCCCGAGCAGACCAATCCACAACCAGTCCAGTGCAGGTACCGCGCTGATCTCCGGCGCCGCCAGGGGCAGCAGGCACAGGGCGACCACGGCGTTTTGGCAGAGGGCAGCCTGGACTGCAGGGACGCGTCCGGAGTTGGCGCGGTTGATCAGCGACAGCAATGAAAACAGCAGCCCGGAAAGTAACGCCCACAGCAGGCCGCCGGTGGCTTCGCTGGCAAGGTTGAAGTCGGGGGTGACCAGAATCAGGCCAAGGCTGACCAGCGCTACCAAAAGTACCTCGTTGCCACGGATGCGTTCGCGAAACAGCAGGCCTTCAAGGATGATGGTGAAGGCCGGAAAGCTGGCAAAGCCCAGGGTGGCGATCGCGACGCCGGCGACCTTTACGGCAATGAAGAAGCTGACCCAGTGCCCCGCCAGCAGTACTCCGCCGAGTGTGAGCCGTTGCCAGTCCTGATACCGCAGGCGTATCCAGCCTTGCCCGGCGAGGGCTGCGAACGCAGCCAGTGCCGCTACCGCGAACACCGCTCGGCCAAAGACGATGATCGACGGTGCGGCGCTGGCAAGCTTGCCAAACACGCCAGTCAGGCCGAAAAACAGCGCGCCAATATGCAAGGCGCCCAGGGCGGTGCGGTGATTCATGGAGCTCCTTGTTGTTTGAGTGAGGCAGCCTGCTCAGTGTAAAAGTCGGTTGTGCTGCCTGTCTGTCGCGATCCTCGCGTCCTTCGGCTTTGAAGTCCAGGCGGCCGCGCAGATCGAACACCCGTTGTGGGTGCTCATGGCTGTGGGTAATCAGGTCATGATTGTAGTGACGCGGCGTAAATATCGAGTCTGCCGTGAACACCGGGCTAGAAGGTGATCTTGCCACGCAGCATGTCGCGGTACATCGCGAAATCGCCAATCAAGCTGTAGAGCGGGTGGCTGAACGTGGCTGGACGGTTTTTTTCAAAAAAGAAATGCCCGACCCAGGCGAATCCGTAGCCTGCAACAGGTAGCGTCAGCAGCAGCGCCCAGTTGCCAGTGGCCACCGTGTAGGCAGCCAGCGCGATGACCAGGCTGGTGCCGACAAAGTGCAGGCGGCGACAGACGGTGTTGCTATGCTCCCCCAGATAGTAGGGGTAGAACTCGGCAAAACTGCTGAAATGCTGAGGGCTGTTCACGATAACGCTTCCTTGGTTTATCGGATATGGCCACGATACACGACGTGGAGCCTGAATTGAGTCTAGAGTCATTAGCTACATCAGCCAGTGACAATGGGCGCCGTTTTAGTATCCTTCTGGTTCACCGCATCGCGGTATGTGAACTTAAAAGAAGCCAGCCATGAGCGTAAGAACCACTTCAGCAAGCTGGGCAACGGGAATCGTCAAGGCACTTGAGTTGGAAGGGCTCGATTGTCGTGCCATGTTTGCCCAGCTCGGGCTGGATTTTGCGGCATTGGATGACCCCGATGCACGCTTTCCACAGGACTCCATGACCCGCCTTTGGCAGTTGGCAGTGGAGCTGTCCGGCAATCAGGCGATTGGCCTGAACCTGGCCCGTGTGGTGCGCCCGGCTTCCTTTCACGTCGTCGGCTATGCGTTGATGTCCAGTCGAACCCTGGCGGAAGGATTCGAGCGTCTGGTGCGTTATCAACGAATCATTGCTGAAAGCTCCGATCTGGCGTTTCGCCTGGAGCCTGAGGGTTATGCATTGGTGCTGACGGTGCATGGCGATCACCTGCCGCCGACCCGGCATAGCGCCGAAGCCTCGTTGGCGTGTGCCTTGTCGCTGTCCAGTTGGCTCAGCGGTCGTCCTATCCAGTTGCGGCGGGTGTTGATCCATGGGCCGGAGCCTGTCGATCAGGAGCCCTATCGCCAGGCCTTCCAAGCCCCGCTGGTGTTTGGTGCCGAGCACAATGCGTTGATTTTCGAGCGCAAAGACATGGAAGCGCCATTGCCCACCGCCAACGAGGCCATGGCTGCCTTGCATGATCGTTTCGCGGGTGAGTACCTGGCGCGGTTTTCCGAGAGCCGCGTAACGCATCGGGCCCGTCAGGTGCTATGCCGGATGTTGCCTCAGGGCGAGCCGAAACGGGAGATGGTTGCCCAGGCGCTTCACCTGTCTCAGCGCACCTTGCAGCGACGATTGCAGGAAGAAGGCACCAGCTTCCAGGCCTTGCTCGATGACACCCGCCGTGAGTTGGCTGAGCAGTACCTCGCCCAGCCGGGCATGACGTTGCTAGAGGCGGCCTATCTGCTGGGGTTTGCTGACCCGAGCAACTTTTTTCGGGCTTTCCGCCGCTGGTTTGATGAGACGCCCGGAGAATACCGGGCCCGCCTGAGTGGGTGTGTGCCGAGCGCTTAGCGGGTCAATGACGCCAGAACGCTGGCATGCACAGCACCAGCACCGTGATGATTTCCAGACGGCCGAGCAGCATGCCGCCCGCCAGAATCCATTTCGCAGCATCCGGAAGGCTGGAGAAGTTGCCGGAAGGGCCGATGGTCTCGCCCAGTCCCGGCCCAACGCCTGAAACGGTGGCTGCTGCACCGGTCAGAGCGGTCATCCACTCTACGCCCAGCAACGACAAGGCCAAGGCAATGACACAGATCGTGGTGGCGAAGAAGAACGAAAAGGTCAGAATCGAGCGCACGATCTCTTCGTCGAGACGATGCCCGTTGTACTTCTGTTTGATCACCGCGCGGGGGTGGATCAGTTGATTCAGGTTGGCCTTGAGCAGGGTATAGGCGACCTGAAAGCGGAAGATCTTGATCCCGCCAGCGGTCGAACCTGAGCAGCCGCCGATAAAGCCGAGGTAGAAAAACAGCATTAGCGAGAAGTTGCCCCAGAGGCTGTAGTCGCCCAAGGCAAAACCGGTGGTGGTCACCACGGATGTCACGTTCAGCGCTACATGGCGCAGGGCTTCGAGCCAGTGGAGACTGGTCGTGGCCCAGTACCAGGTGCCCAGTACCGCCCAGGTGACCAGCAACAAGCCGAGCAACCCGCGAACCTGATGATCTCTGAACAGTGCCTTGCGGTTACCGCGCAGCGTTGCGACATACAGGGTGAAGGGCAGGCTGCCGAGTATCATCACCACCACGGCAACCCAATGCACGGCGGGCATGTCCCACTTGGCAAGAGACTGGTCGGAGGTGGAGAAACCCCCGGTGGAAATGGCCGACATGGCGTGGTTGATGGCGTCGAACGGGTTCATGCCAGCGAGCCAGAACGCCAGAGCGCCGAGGGTGGTGAAACCGACGTAAACCATGACAATCGACTTGGCGACCATGTGTGAGCGCGGCATGACCTTTTCCGAGCGGTCCGAAGACTCGGTCTGGAACAGGCGCATACCACCGATACGCAGCAACGGGAGAATCGCCACAGCCATTGCGATGAAGCCGATACCGCCAAGCCAGTGCAACAGCGAGCGCCAGATCAAAATGCCTGGCGACATGGTGTCCAGGCCGCTGAGTACGGTGGCTCCGGTGGCAGTGATACCCGACATGCTTTCGAAAAATGCGTCGGTGTAGCTGATGTGCTGGGTCAGCAGAAAGGGCAATGCAGCAAAGATACACACCACCAGCCAACTGCTGACGGTGAGCAGGTACATGTCCCGTGGGCGCAGGTGCACGTGCTCCGGGCGTCCGGGAACGACCAGTGCCAGGCCGGCCAGAAAGGTGATCAGGCTGGACCAGAGGAATGAGGTCAGGTCGCCAGTGCGGTCGAAAACCACCAGGGTGGCCATGGGCACGACCATGCTGATTGCCAGGGTAATCAGGAAGATGCCGATAATGAAACCAATGATCCTTAAGGTCGGCAACGCCATGTGATCTGCTCTGACTCGATGCGGAAAGGCGCCATTCTACCTATGGACCTTTTTATGTAAACGCTAGAATAGCCTCACATTTAATTACAGGGGGTAGCCGATGGAGGCTCTCGACGCATTGCTCAACCGTGTTTCCGTTCCACGCCTGGTGGAGCCGGCACCGAATGCTGCACAGCGTGAGGCGCTGTTTCAGGCAGCCTTGCGGGCACCTGATCACGGTCAGCTGCGGCCATGGCGATTTCTCACCGTTGAAGGCGCAGCACGCGAACAACTGGGGCAGTTGCTGGTCGAGGCGACCGAGCTCAAGGGGGATGCGACCCAGGCGACGCTGGACAAAGCCCGTGCCATGCCGTTGCGGGCGCCACTGTTGATCGTGGTCATTGCCCGTTTGCAGGACCACTTCAAGGTGCCCAAGTCGGAGCAACGCCTGGCCGCAGGATGCGCGGCGCACGGTATTCTGTTGGCGGCTTATGCCCAGGGGATCGGCGCGGTGTGGCGTACCGGTGATCTGTCCTACAGCGCCCATGTGGCCAAGGGGCTGGGTTTGGCCGAGGGCGAGGAGGTTATTGGCTTTCTGTACCTGGGCACGCCTCAGAACGAACCTCGTACAGCGCCGATACTGGCCACCGAGGACTTTGTCAGCGCCTGGTCGATGCCGAGCTAAGTCGTTCTGTGCTGCCAGTAACCCGATGAGGTTACTGTGCAGCACCTTGCGACGGTAACGTCAGGGTTGCTACAAAGCCGCCTTGCGGATGATTGCCCAGTGTGAGGCTGCCGCCATGACGTTCCACTGCTCGCCGTGCAATGGCCAGCCCCAGGCCGTGACCTGCTGCGCTTTGCCCGGGGGCTCGGAAGAATGGTTTACCCAGTCGCTCGAGATGTTCGCCGGCTACACCAGGGCCATGGTCACGCACGCTGATGACGATCCGTTCACTGTCACCAGTGGCCTTGAGCTCAATAGGCTGCCCTGGCGGGTTGAAGCGTTGGGCATTGCGCAACAGATTGTCCAGCGCACGCTCCAGCAGTGTCGGCCAGCCTTGAAGGGCCATCCCGGGCTCACTGTCCAAGTGTATGTCCTGCTCTGGTGCATTGAGCAGTGCATCCTTCTGTACGTTCAGCAGCAGCGCCGAGAGGTCAATCGGCTCGGCTTTGGCCTGTTCGGCATCGACACGGGCCAATGCCAGGATTTCACTGATCAGGGCTTCCAGTCGGTCGCATTCACGGGTCAGTCGCGGCCATAGCGCTTCGCGTTGTTCCGGCCCGGCGCGCTCTGCAAGGGCCAGAGCGATGCGCAGGCGTGCCAGTGGCGAGCGCAGCTCGTGCGACACATCACGCAGCAGTTGGCGCTGGCTGCCTATCAGGCTTTGCAGGCGTGCGCCCATGCGGTTGAAGTCGTTGGCCAGTACGCCAAACTCGTCACGTCGGCTGGCCAGCCGAGCCAGGCTGTTCTGTTGGTAGGTGGTTTGCCCCAGGTCATGCACTGCGCCGCGCAGCCTGCCCAGTGGGCGAGTGATCGACAGGGTCACCAACAGGCTGAACAGGGTCAGCACGACCAGTGCGATGCCCAATGCGCTCAATGGCCAGAGCAGGCTTTCGCGGTGCCAGGCGTCGAGTTCCGGGTGTGGGATGCGATAGATCAGCAGGTAGGTGTCGCCCGTGTCGGGGCTGGTGTACTCCTCTGTGAGGCGACGCCAGGGGAGTTGCCGTTCATCATTGTGGCGGCGAGCCTCAAAGGCGGCGGCGCGGCGCGGGAAGGTCCCGGGGACGACAGCATCTCCACCGTCGTTCAGCACCTGGACGTCGATGTGATATTGCCGTTTTCGCTGTTCCAGCAGGTCCTGAGCGACTTCCGGGCCGTCCCGCTCATAGCGTTCGGTCCAGTTTTTGGCCAGTGTGTTCAGCCCAGGATGACGGCTGAGAATCCAGGCGTCCTGGTTCAGCATGTGGCCCAACAGGATCGACAGGCCGGCAACCAGCGTGATGGCTAGCCAAAAACTGGCAAGGATGCGCCAGAACAATGAACGCAAAGGAGGCACCTCTAACGGAAAATGCCCGGTGTGCGGTGGCAGACCGGGCAGTTGTGGCTCAGCTTACTGGGCCTTGGTGGCTTTTTCAGCTTTCCAGGCTTTGAACTCGTTCCACTCGGCGCGGCGCTCAGCCTCTTTCTTCTTCATTTCGTCGAACTGCTTTTGCTGGTCGGGTTTGAGCAGTGCACGAATGTCGGCCTGGGTTTTGTCTTCCTTGGCCTTCAACTCGTCTTTCATGGCTTTCTGATCGGCTGCCGGGAGTTTCTCCAGGTAGCGCTGGGTGATTTCGTGACGCTCTTTCATTTGTTCGCCCATCAGCTTGCGGACCTGTTGGCGTTGCTCGTGGGTCAGGTCCAGTTGGGCAAAGGGCGCGCCGCCGCGGTGGTGTTCGCCTTGGTGCGGGCCGCCCTCGGGCATGGCCATGGCGACCGTTGGCAGGGTCGCAGCGAGCATCAGGGCGATCAGGGTCTTGCGCATGGTGAGTCTCCTTGTCTGAAGCCGGTAGTGGCCGGATGTGCTCAGTGTAGGGAGATCAAGGTCAGCGGCGGTCAGGCAAGCGTAAAGCTTGGGTAAAGAGTCGTTGGCGTCGGCCTGACATTAGAGGCTGTAGTAATAGCCACGGCTACGCAGCGCGACAATTCGCGGGCGGCCATCCGGGTGTGGGCCCAGCTTTTTGCGCAGGTTGCTGACGTGCATGTCCAGGCTGCGGTCGTAGAGCGTAAGTTTTCGTCCGAGGGCGATCTGTGCAAGCTCCTGTTTTTCCAGCGGCTCGCCGGGCTGACGCAGCAGGGCTTCGAGAATGCGGCTTTCGGAGAGGGTCAGGGTTTGCTCATGTTCGTCGATGCTGATGACACCACGGGCCGGGCTGAAGCTCAGGTCACCGATTTCCAGCTGGCTGGGTGGCGCTGCCGGGTGGCTGCGTCGCAGCACGGCGCGCAGGCGCGCAGTCAGTTCTCGAGGGTCACAGGGTTTGGCGAGGTAGTCGTCGGCGCCCAGCTCCAGGCCGAGAATGCGGTCGAGTGGCTCGCCGCGAGCTGACAGCATCACCACAGGCAGCTCGGCATGTTCGCTGCGCAGTTGCTTGAGCACTTCAAGGCCACTGCCGTCGGGCAGCATCACGTCCAGTACCACTGCGGCTGGCGCGTACTCGGCCAAGGCCTTGCGCGCACTCTGGCCATCGTGGCAGGCACGCACCTGAAAGCCTTCCTGGGTCAGCCAACTGCTCAGCAGTTCGCAGAGTTCCTCGTCATCATCGATCAGTAACAGCTCGCTCATGTCTCACTCAATTCAACCATTGCCGGCGCCGTCTGTAGCTGCCGCTGGCAAAGATACCGCAGAGTGCTGCCAAGAGGGCAACTCCACCACCAATCACGAACCATTGCTGTTGATCGGTCAACAGTTTTATCGGGCTGTTGGTTTGCAGCGCCTTGACCTGAGCCTTCAAACGCTGGTTTTCCTGGCGAAGTTCACTCAGCTGTGAGCTTTCGCGTGTGTTGTCGAGCGTTTGCAGTTGTTGGGTCAGCGCCTGGCGCTGTGCTTCGCTTTCCTTCAAACGCTGTTGCAGCTCGGTGATCTGGCTGCCGGCACTGAGTGACAGCGGGGTGCTGGCAGCGGCCTCTTCGGCCTGAGCAAGCGGGCTCAACAGCAACAGGGACAGCAGCAGGGACAACGGACCTTGACGCATCGGAACTCCTGATTCCACTTGAGTGTTCCAGAGGTTGTCGGCCGTTTAACGAGAATGATGAGCGATTGGCGCTAGAAAGGCATGCTGGCAGGCGGTGCGCTGTTGTGCGCACCGCCTCAGGCATTACGGCAGGACTTGCTTGAACGGCTTGACCACAACCTTGTCATAAACCCCGGCGGCAACGTACGGGTCGGCGTCAGCCCAGGCCTGGGCGGCGCTCAGTGACTCGAACTCAGCGACGATCAGGCTGCCGCTGAAGCCCGCTGCACCGGGATCGTTGCTGTCGATGGCCGGGTGCGGGCCGGCCAGTACGACGCGGCCTTCAGCCTTGAGTTGCTGCAGGCGCTCCAGGTGAGCAGGGCGCGCAGCCAGGCGGATTTCCAGCGAGTTGGCAACGTCACTGGCGATGATGGCGTAGAGCATGTCAGTCCTCGGTTTTCGATGTGGTGGTGTCACTGTCGTGCAGGTGGCGGGACAGGTACACGCCCTGGCCGACCAGGAAGAGTACGGTCATGCCCAGGCTGCCAAACACCTTGAAGTCGACCCAGAAGCTCTGGAACGTGAATGCGACGAAGAGGTTGGCGGCGCCACAGAACAGGAAGAAGAAGATCCAGGCGACGTTCAGGCGGTTCCAGATCGGGGGCGGCAGCGTCAGGGCGTGCCCCATGATACGTTTGATCAGCACGCGATCGCCGACGAAGTGGCTACCGGCAAAGGCCAGCGCAAACAGCCAGTTCACCACTGGCGCTTTCCATTTCAGGAAGGTCTCGCTATGGAAGGCCAGTGTCAGGCCGCCAAATACCAGGCAGGCGACCAGGGTCAGCCATTGGCCTTTTTCCAGCTTGCGCTGACGGATGAGCAACGCGCCATAGACCACCAGTGAGCTGATGATCAGCATCGCTGTAGCACTATAGATACCGCCCAGCTCGAAGGCGTGGCCGGCAATTTCGACGGCACGGGGTTCAAGTTTGTAGACGATGAAGAACAGGATCAGCGGGATGAAATCGATGAATTGTTTCACAGTGGCAGCCAGAAGCAGGATGTGGCGGCATAATAACAAACATCAATGACAGCGAAAGCGCCACCTATGAATGTTGATCTGCACTGCCACAGTACGGCCTCCGATGGCGCCTTGTCGCCCACTGCTCTGGTCGCCCGGGCTCATGAACACGGCGTGCGGACATTGGCCCTGACCGACCACGACACCCTTGAAGGGCAAATTGAGGCGCGTACCGCCACGCGTGCGCTGGGCATGCAGTGGGTCAGTGGTGTAGAGCTGTCCTGTACCTGGGGCGGTGCCACCATTCATGTGCTGGGCTATGGGTTTCCACTCGATGCCGCACCGCTGAATGCAGCGGTTGATGCGTTGCATCAGGGGCGCTGGTTGCGTGCCGAGGAAATCGACCGACGGTTGGCGGCGAAAGGCATGACCGGGGCGCTGGACGGTGCACGGGACATTCAGAAGGAGCTCGGCGACAGCGGCAATGCCCCGGCCCGACCGCATTTTGCCGAATTTCTGGTGCGTGCCGGCTACGTCAAGGATCGTGGAGAGGCGTTTCGCAAATGGCTCGGGGCTGGCAAGCTGGGCGACGTCAAGCAGCACTGGCCGAGCCTGGAGGACACCGTTGAAACCTTGCGTCAGTCGGACGCCTGGGTGAGTTTGGCGCACCCGCTGCACTATGAATTTACGCGCAGCAAGCGCCGTCGGCTGATTGCCGACTATATTCAAGCAGGCGGGCAAGCGCTGGAAGTGGTGAATGGGATGATGCCAGCTGAACAGGTCGGCACTATGTCCATCCTGGCCCGTGAATTCGGTCTGCTGGCCAGTGCCGGCAGTGATTTCCATGGTCCGGGCGCCTGGTCGGAGATCGGTGTCTACCGGCCATTGCCCGAGGATCTGCCGCCTCTATGGCGCCGATTCAAGCATGAGCAGCCTAACGACGCGGTCTGAACAGGTAGAAAACGTGAGTCAATTTTTCCAGATTCATCCGGAGAATCCGCAGCCGCGCCTGATCAAGCAGGCGGTGGAGATTATCCGAAAGGGAGGGGTGGTGATCTACCCCACCGATTCGGCCTATGCAATGGGTTGCCAGATCGGCGACAAAAATGCCATTGAACGGGTTCGGCATTTGCGCAAGCTGGACAAAAACCACAACTTCACACTGCTGTGTTGTGACATGTCGCAGTTGGGGCTGTATGCCAAGATCGATACCGGTACCTTTCGCTTGCTCAAGGCCCATGTGCCGGGGCCATACACTTTTATTCTCAATGCTACCCGTGAAGTGCCACGGTTATTGATGCATGAAAAGCGCCGTACCATCGGCCTCAGGGTGCCGGATCATCCGATCATGCTGGCGCTGCTTGAAGAGTTGGGTGAGCCCTTGATGAGCGTGAGTCTGATCTTGCCGGGTGATGACGAACCCATGACTGACCCGTATGAAATGCGCCAGCGCCTGGAGCACCATGTCGACCTGATCATCGACGGTGGTTTTGGCGGCCTCAAGGCGTCCACAGTCATCAATCTGGCTGAAGGCGAGCCGGAAGTGGTGCGCGTGGGCTGCGGTGACCCTGCCCCCTTTCTGGTCGAAGCGTGAGCCAGGCCGTCATCACCGAGTCGCTGGTCGATCCACAGGCAGGGGCGCAGCAAGAGTTGCCGCTGGTGCTGGTCTATGGCCAGGCCCTGACCGAAATGCCGGTGGACCTGTACATCCCGCCGGATGCGCTTGAGGTCTTTCTTGAGGCCTTTGAAGGGCCTCTGGACCTGTTGCTCTATCTGATTCGCAAGCAGAACATCGACATTCTCGACATCCCTGTGGCCGAAATTACACGCCAGTACATGGGTTACGTCGAGTTGATGAAGAGTGTGCGCCTGGAGTTGGCTGCCGAGTACCTGGTCATGGCGGCGATGCTGGCCGAGATCAAGTCGCGCATGCTGCTACCGCGCTCGGCGGAGATCGAGGCCGAGGAAGACGACCCGCGCGCCGAGTTGATTCGCCGCTTGCAGGAGTACGAGCGCTTCAAGGCCGCCGCCGAAGGCATTGACGCGCTCAGTCGCGTGGGGCGTGATGTGATCGTGCCAAGGCTTGAGGCGCCTCAAGCCAAGGTGCGCAAGTTGCTGCCTGATGTCAGCCTTGAAGAGCTGCTGGTCTCCATGGCCGAGGTCCTGCGCCGTGGCGATCTGTTCGAGAGCCACCAGGTCAGTCGCGAGGCGCTGTCCACCCGTGAACGCATGAGCGAGGTGCTTGAACGTCTCAAGGGCGGCGGTTTCGTGCCATTTGTCGAGCTGTTTACGGCAGAAGAAGGCAAGCTGGGCGTTGTAGTGACCTTTATGGCGATCCTTGAGCTGGTCAAGGAATCCTTGATCGAACTGGTGCAAAATGAGCCCTTTGCCGCGATCCATGTCCGGGCGCGTGCCGAGTAACCCCTACAAGCAACGAGCATGGCAATGAACCTGAACGACCCGCGGGACCTGGCGCCCCTGCTTGAGGCCTTTCTGTTGGCGTCGGGCAAGCCGCAATCGCTGGAGCGGCTCTTTGAGCTGTTCGAGGAAGCCGAGCGCCCGGAGCCTGCGGTCTTCAAAAAGGCTTTGGAAGTGCTGCGCAAGTCCTGCAATGGCCGTGCGTTCGAACTCAAGGAGGTGGCCTCCGGCTACCGTCTGCAGATTCGCGAAGACTATGCCCCCTGGGTCGGGCGGCTTTGGGAAGAGCGTCCGCAGCGCTATTCACGTGCGCTGCTGGAGACCATGGCCCTGATCGCCTATCGCCAGCCCATCACCCGTGGCGAGATCGAAGACGTGCGCGGTGTGGCGGTCAACAGCAACATCACCAAGACCCTGTTGGAGCGCGAGTGGATTCGTGTCGTTGGCTACCGGGAAGTGCCGGGTAGGCCCGCAATGTTCGCTACCACCAAGGCCTTTCTCGATCATTTCAACCTCAAGAGCCTCGACCAGCTTCCGCCACTGGCCGAACTGAGGGAAATGGAACCCGAGCCGCTGCTTGATCCGGACGATGCTCCCGTGCCTGCTCATTTGCAGGCGCTGGCGGATGCCAGTGCCGAGCCCGAAGCCGAGCGCGAGGAAACCAGTTTTCACAGCCTGCTGGTTGAGCTCGACTCGATGGAGGAGGGGCTCAAGACCGACTTCGAGGACCTGCTCGATGAACCCTCGCCGCCAGCTGAAGAAGCGGAATCTGTCGAAGATTTGCCTCGCGACTGAGCTCACCTTCGAGCGGAAAATGCCCGTTGGCCGGCGATTTTCAATGCGTCTGTGATGCGCCGCGTCTGCGTTCGGCGTATCATTCGCGCCCGTTTGGGCATCAGTGTGCCCACACCATGATTTTCAGTACACCGGGAGGTGCCCAGATGAGTGAACAAGACCTGCAAGAACCCCAACCCCGTCCAGCCGGCGAGAAACTGCAAAAAGTGCTCGCACGTATTGGCGTGGGCTCGCGTCGTGATGTGGAAGCCTGGATCGGTGAAGGTCGCATCAAGGTCAATGGCGTTGCAGCCACCCTTGGCCAGCGCGTCGACCTGCACGACGCCATCTCGGTCGATGGCCGCCTGATCAAGCGAGAAGAGGCGTCCGAAACCGTGCGCCGCGTGATCATGTACAACAAGCCTGATGGTGAGATCTGCACCCGTGACGACCCGGAAGGCCGTCCGACCGTGTTTGACCGCCTGCCTCGCCCGAAAGAAGGCCGCTGGATCAACATCGGTCGTCTCGACATCAACACCACGGGTCTGTTGATGTTCACCACTGACGGTGAACTGGCCAACCGCCTGATGCACCCGTCGTACGAAATGGACCGCGAGTACGCGGTGCGTGTGCGTGGTGAGGTCGACGAAGACATGCTGACCCGCCTGAAAAACGGCGTCATGCTTGAAGACGGCCCGGCACGTTTCACCGACATCCAGGAAGCACCTGGCGGTGAGGGCTTCAACCATTGGTACCACTGCGTGGTGATGGAAGGGCGCAACCGTGAGGTTCGTCGCCTGTGGGAATCCCAGGGGCTGGTGGTCAGCCGCCTGAAGCGCGTGCGTTTCGGCCCGGTGTTCCTCAACTCCGATCTGCCGATGGGCCGCTGGCGCGAAATGAGCCAGGGCGAAGTGGATATCCTGGCTGCCGAAGTGGGCCTGACCCCAGTCGCCATGCCGGCCATGAAAGCCAAGGTCAAGGACAAGCTTGAGCGGATGCAGCGTAAATCGTCCAAGCCAGTTGGCCGTGGTGAACGTGTGCGTACGCTGCGTCCAGCCAAAGACGGTGCGACCGAGCGTCCAGCACGTCAGCCACGCGAGGAGGCGCCACGCAAGGGGCGTTCTACTGTCGCAGAGCGTCCTAGCGAGATGAACAAGCGCAAGCCTGCGCCGAAGCGTCCAGGCAGCAGCCGTGGCAAGCCGCCACGCGCTGAGTAAGCGTTGCTGACAAACCCCCGCTTTTTAGCGGGGGTTTGTTTTTTAAGGCAAAGGCCTCGCGCACAGGCTTTCACCTCGCTGACTCTGTCGCTGTAGGAGCGGGTCTTGCCCGCGATGCAGGCCCCGCGCACTGGCTGACACCCCGCTGACCAAATCGCAGGCAAGCCTGCCCTCCACAGTGCGGAAAGTTTTTGAACCGTCTTGTAAAAAAATATTTACAAGAATGCCGTTTTTTCCCCGTCAAATCGGCCATCGCCTGCAGCTGTAACAAAACCTTGCCGAAAATCCCCTCTCGTTGCGCTTTCCGTGAGCGTCAATGGCTTGCTCGCGTCTGCCGGGCGCGGTGATATGTGCGCCATTGCCGTGTGCAAAGCCGGGCCGAAGAGCCTGGGCTGCTAATAAGAACAATCGGAGGCGCCATGCACGCCAGACACACTTCCAGGCTTCACCTCTCCCACAGGACCGGTGCGTTTTGTCAGCAGACATTAACGCAACGTGTTGACCCCTGCCCGACTGCAGGGGTATACAATGCGCCGCGTTTTAACTGTGACCCCAATGCGTACCGCGCAATCTTGCTGACACCAGGCTAATTCGTCCGGGCTGCCGCCCGTATGACCGACCCCGTCCAAGAACCCTCAAGGTCTACCACCTTGTTAATTCCGCTGCGCCACGAGTGCGGTGGGTCCGATTCCGTCACAGATAAAAACAAACAGGTGACTCCGTTCATGAGTGGACAAAACTCGCATTCAGGTGAGCTCAAGCGCGGCCTGAAAAATCGCCACATCCAGTTGATCGCCCTGGGCGGTGCAATTGGCACCGGGCTGTTTCTCGGCTCGGCAGGCGTGCTGAAGTCGGCGGGCCCGTCGATGATTCTTGGTTACGCGATCTGTGGCTTCATCGCGTTCATGATCATGCGTCAACTCGGCGAGATGATCGTCGAGGAACCGGTTGCCGGTTCGTTCAGCCATTTCGCCCACAAATACTGGGGCGGTTTCGCCGGTTTCCTCTCTGGCTGGAACTGCTGGGTACTGTACATCCTGGTGGGCATGTCGGAGCTGACGGCAGTCGGCAAGTATGTCCACTACTGGTGGCCGGAGATCCCGACCTGGGTTTCGGCAGCTGTGTTCTTCGTGATGATCAACGCGATCAACCTGGCCAACGTCAAAGTCTTTGGTGAGGCTGAATTCTGGTTCGCGATCATCAAGGTGCTGGCGATCGTTGGCATGATCGCCCTGGGCAGCTACATGCTGGTCAGTGGCAGTGGTGGTCCGCAAGCTTCGGTCAGCAACCTGTGGGATCACGGTGGTTTCTTCCCGAATGGTGTCAGTGGCCTGGTCATGGCGCTGGCGATCATCATGTTCTCCTTTGGCGGCCTGGAAATGCTCGGCTTCACTGCGGCCGAAGCCGACAAGCCGAAAACCGTGATTCCCAAGGCGATCAACCAGGTCATCTACCGTATCCTGATTTTCTACATCGGCGCCTTGGTCGTACTGTTGTCGCTGACTCCATGGGATAGCTTGCTGACCAGTCTGAACAGCTCTGGTGACGCGTACAGTGGCAGCCCATTCGTGCAGGTGTTCTCCCTGCTCGGTAGCAACACCGCCGCGCATATTCTCAACTTCGTGGTACTGACGGCGGCACTGTCGGTCTACAACAGCGGCACCTACTGCAATGCCCGTATGCTCTACGGTATGGCTGAGCAGGGCGATGCTCCTGCAGGCCTGGCGAAAATCGACAAGCGTGGCGTGCCGGTGCGCTCGATTCTGGCCTCGGCCGGTGTGACCTTGGTTGCTGTGCTGCTCAACTATTTCATCCCGCAGCATGCGCTGGAGTTGCTGATGTCGCTGGTGGTTGCAGCCCTGGTGATCAACTGGGCGATGATCAGCTACTCGCACCTCAAGTTCCGCCAGCACATGGATCGTACCGGTCAGACGTCGCTGTTCAAGGCGCTGTGGTACCCCTATGGCAACTATATCTGCCTGGCTTTCGTGCTCTTCATCCTCGGCATCATGCTGCTGATCCCGGGCATCCAGGTATCGGTTTATGCCATCCCTGTGTGGGTGGTGGTGATGTGGGGTTGCTACGTGCTGAAGAACAAGCGTAGCGCCCAGGCATCCCTTGCCGCTGTGAGCGCCACAGCCAAGTAACACGTTGCGACGCTGTTCGAAAGCCCGGCCTTGTGCCGGGCTTTTGGTTTTTATGGGGTATGCTGAAGGCTGTTCTCTTCAAGCCAGACCCATGCTGATCATATCCAATGCTGTTCATATCCCTGATGACGAAATCGAACTGAGCGCGATCCGTGCCCAAGGTGCTGGTGGGCAAAACGTCAACAAGGTGTCCAGTGCCGTGCACCTGCGTTTCGATACGCAGGCCTCGTCATTGCCGGCGTTCTACAAGGAGCGTTTGCTGGCGCTGCGTGATCACCGTATCACCCGCGAGGGCGTGATCATCATCAAGGCTCAGCAGTACCGTACGCAGGAGCAGAACCGCGCCGACGCCTTGGAGCGCCTGCTCGAGTTGATCAAGGCAGCGGTCAAGGTTGAGAAGGTGCGCAGGCCGACGCGCCCAACGCTGGGCTCCAAGACCCGCAGGCTGGAGAGCAAGAGCAAGCGTGGAACGGTAAAGGCTGGGCGAGGCAAGGTGGATTACTGAGGGGGCTTGGTGGTGTGAAAACCGCGGGCTGGGTTGCCCCGATACTGGTTTTCACACCCTCTGTGCGCGGTTATTCCTGGTCGGCGCTCGGGAGTTCTTCGCCGTTGGTGTCAGCAGCATTGGCTGATTCGGCGCTATGAAGAGCAGGTTCCTGCTCGGCGGGGTTCAGGCTTGGGAAGGGAAGATTCGGGATTTCATGCATCTCGTCGTTCCTCGCAAGTGTGAGTGGAAAGGCTGCGCAATACACGCATGGCTTTGCAAAAAGCCTCGGCAGGATACAGGAGTCTGCGTGACAGTATGAGTTTTACTGCCAATCGGCAGCTCATACTTTGGGCGTGGTCGGCGTGGTCGGCGTGGCTGGTGGGTGCTAGTGCGCGGGGTGTTTCGTCAGCGAGGCCGTTCCCTTTTGGAGAACGGCCTGCTTGGGGTTAGCGACAGACGTCGGCAATGGCTGCTGCCAGTGCGTCCAGTCGCGCAGCGTCTGCGCCGGCGATGTTCGCCCGGCCCGTGCTGACCAGATAGACGCTGTGTCGTTCACGCAGTTGCGTGACCTGTTCTGCAGACAAGCCCGTGTAGGAGAACATGCCCCGTTGCTGAGCAATGTGGGCAAAATGCTCCCCCAGGCCGTGTGGTGCCAGTGCCTCGACCAGGCCTGTGCGCAGCTGGGCGATGCGCTGGCGCATGGCGTCCACTTCTTCTACCCACAGGTGTTTCAATGCCGGGTCGCCAAGAATCTGCGCAACCACGGCGGCGCCATGGTCGGGTGGCGTTGACCAGAGGTTGCGGGCCAGCAGGGCCAATTGGCTGCGCACGTCCAGCAGCTTCTGGGCGTCGCTACTGCAGACCAGCAGGGCCCCCGTACGTTCCCGGTACAGGCCGAAGTTCTTCGAGCAGGAGCTGGTGATCAGTAGCTCAGGCAGTTCAGCAGCGAACCGCCGTACCATCCAGGCGTCTTCCTCAAGCCCATCACCAAAGCCTTGGTAGGCAAAGTCGATCAGTGGCAGTAGTTCTCGACGGCGAACGACTTCCAGTACGGCCAGCCAGTCCTGTTGTGACAGGTCAAAACCGGTCGGATTGTGGCAGCAGGCGTGCAGCAGTACCACGTCTCCCTTGGGGGCAGACTCCAGTGCCGCCAACATGGCCGGGACGTTCAGGCGGTTGTCTGCGCCCACATAGGGATAGTGATGAACCGCAAGGCCGGCACTGGCAAAGAGGGTCTCATGGATGGGCCAGGTCGGATCGCTCAGCCAGATGCCGCGGCCCGGCAGGCAGTGCTTGATGAACTCCGCAGACAAGCGCAAAGCACCCGTACCTCCTGGTGTCTGGGTGGCACCGACGCGTTGCGCTGTTAGCAGCGGCGACTCGTCCCCCAGCACCAGTTCACAGATCAGTCGACCGAAAACAGCGTCGCCATGACCTCCGACGTAGCTCTTGCTGGCCTGGTTGTCGAGCAGGCGTTGCTCGGCAACTTTCACCGCAACAGGGACTGGCGTCAGCCCCTGAGCATCCTTGAACACGCCGACGCCAAGGTCGAACTTGTTCGGGTTGCTGTCTTTGGCATAGGCCTCCATCAGCCCCAGGATTGGGTCGCCCGGTACGCGCGCGATGGCGTCGAAGTGCATTACTTGCGACCTTCGGCGGTCTGGGCGACTTCGTCGGTGCGGGCGGCCATGATGAAATCGTTGCGGTGCAGGCCTTTGATCGAGTGGCTCCACCAGGTCACGGTGACTTTGCCCCACTCGGTCAGCAGGCCTGGGTGATGACCTTCGGCTTCGGAGATTGCCCCGACCGCATTGGTGAAGGCCAGTGCGTGGGCGAAGTTCTTGAACAGGAAAACTTTTTCCAGCTGCATGATGCCGTCGCGAACTTCGATGTTCCAATCCGGAATCTGTTTGATCAGTACCGGCAATTCTTCGTCGCTGACCTGTGGGGCATCGGCACGGCAGGCTTCGCAGTGGGCTTGGTTCAAGGCGTTCATAGGTATTTCCGCAAGTGGTTTGTTATGGGTATGAATGGGCAGCTCAGGCGGCTACCTTCGGTGGAAATTTCGGTGCGTGAAGGCCTTGCTGCATAGCAGTCTGGACCATACCCATGATGTCTTCGTGGGCGAGGTCGAACAGGCGCTTCAGGTCCGGCAGCACAAAATACAGGGGCTGCAGGATGTCGATACGGTATGGCGTGCGCATGGCTTCGAGCGGGTCGAAGGCCTGGTGCTCAGGTTCGTTGGACAGGCTGTAGACCGTTTCCTTCGGTGAGGAAAGGATGCCGCCGCCATAGATCTTGCGGCCTTGCGGTGTTTCCACCAGGCCAAACTCAATGGTCATCCAGTACAGGCGAGCCAGGTAGACGCGCTGTTCCTTGGTGGCGTTCAAGCCGAGTTTGCCGTAGGTGTGGGTGAATTCGGCGAACCAGGGGTTGGTCAGCAGCGGGCAGTGGCCGAAAATCTCATGGAAAATGTCCGGTTCTTGCAGGTAGTCGAGTTCTTCACGGGTGCGAATGAAGGTGGCGACCGGGAAGCGCTTACTGGCGAGTAGTTCAAAGAAGGTCTGGAAGGGGATCAGCGCAGGCACGCGGGCAACCTGCCAACCCGTGGTTTCGCCCAGTACCTTGTTGATCTCGCCCAGTTGCGGGATGCGGTCATGAGGCAGGCCCAACTGATCAATGCCATCCAGGTACTCTTGGCACGCACGGCCTTCGATGACCTTCAGTTGGCGGGTAATCAGGGTATTCCACACCGCATGTTCTTCCTGCGGGTAGTCAATGAACCCCTGCGCATCGGGCTCGCGAGCCACGTAGTGCGTCTGTTTCATGCTGCTCTCCTGCTGAGGGCCTTTATTGTTATGGGTCAAGCCATGGCCCTAGAGATAGCCTTTCGCGGATGCGTTTGCACCTGGGGTAGGGCGGAGCATTCACTTGAAAGGACGGGTTTTCTGTAACGATAATTTTACGATTCTCCGCTGCTTCGGTAATCAAAGGCTCGTATGCCATTGAGGTTGGGTTGATTTGTCACGTATTCTTTACAGTAATTCTAGCGCTTGTGTGAATAGTTACCGAGCGAAGCCTTACTTGTAGGACATTTCATGCGTATCAAAGTGCATTGCCAAAACCGCATTGGCATCCTGCGTGACATCCTCAACCTGCTGGTGGATTACGGTATCAACGTTGCTCGTGGCGAGGTGGGTGGGGAGCATGGCAATGCGATCTACCTGCATTGCCCGAACCTGATCAATCTGCAGTTCCAGGCCTTGCGGCCAAAATTCGAATCGATTGCCGGTGTGTTCGGTGTGAAGCGCGTCGGGCTCATGCCCAGTGAGCGTCGTCACATGGAGCTCAATGCGCTGCTGGGTGCCCTGGATTTCCCGGTGCTGTCCATTGACATGGGCGGCTCGATCGTTGCCGCCAACCGTGCCGCGGCGCAATTACTGGGGGTGCGGGTCGATGAGGTGCCGGGTATTCCCTTGTCCCGTTATGCCGAGGACTTCGACTTGCCGGAGTTGGTGCGGGCGAACAAGTCACGCATCAATGGCTTGCGGGTCAAGGTCAAAGGCGATGTCTTTTTGGCAGACATCGCGCCCTTGCAGTCTGAGCATGATGACAGTGAAGCGCTGGCAGGTGCGGTACTGACCCTGCACCGTGCCGATCGCATTGGTGAGCGGATCTACAATGTACGCAAACAGGAGTTGCGAGGCTTCGACAGCATTTTCCAAAGCTCGAAAGTCATGGCTGCCGTGGTGCGTGAGGCGCGCAGGATGGCACCTCTGGATGCGCCCTTGCTGATCGAGGGTGAGACCGGTACAGGCAAAGAGCTGCTGGCACGCGCTTGCCATTTGGCCAGTCCGCGCGGGCAGGCGCCGCTTATGGCGCTTAACTGTGCCGGGCTGCCTGAGTCGATGGCTGAGACCGAGTTGTTCGGCTATGGCCCGGGCGCCTTTGAGGGCGCGCGCGCCGAGGGCAAATTGGGGCTGCTGGAGTTGACGGCGGGAGGGACGCTGTTTCTCGATGGTGTTGGCGAGATGAGCCCGCGCTTGCAGGTCAAATTGCTGCGCTTCCTGCAGGATGGCTGTTTCCGTCGTGTGGGCAGTGATGAGGAGGTGTACCTGGATGTGCGGGTCATCTGCGCTACTCAGGTTGACCTGTCCGAGTTGTGCGCACGCGGTGAGTTTCGCCAGGATCTCTATCACCGCCTGAATGTGCTCTCGCTGCATATTCCGCCACTGCGCGAATGCCTCGATGGATTGCCGCCACTGGTCGAGCATTTTCTGGATCAGGCCAGTCGGCAGATTGGTTGTGCGTTACCGAAGTTGGCGCCTGCGGCGATGGAACGCCTGAGTCAGTACCAGTGGCCTGGTAATGTCCGTCAATTGGAGAATGTTTTATTTCAGGCGGTTTCACTGTGTGATGGAGGCATTGTGAAACCTGAACATATTCGCTTGCCGGACTACGGTGCGCGTCAACCCTTGGGTGAGTTTTCCCTGGAGGGCGATCTGGCACAAATAGTGGGGCGTTTTGAAAAAGCGGTATTGGAGCGCTTGTTGGATGAGTATCCAAGCAGTCGTGCCTTGGGAAAACGGCTGGGTGTTTCACATACCACGATTGCCAACAAGTTGCGTGAGCACGCGGTTGGAAAGTCAGGGGCGGGTGGCGCTGAGTAAAGTGTGCCAGCAGTTGCTCGTGTTTCAGGAGGGGCGCAGCGCGCCTCGTTCTTCGGGAAGCGAGGCGCTGCGGTCAGTGGCTCCGGCGATCAGCCGTTGGAGCAACCGTTACCCATTACTCGGTATTCGAGAATGTGTTTTTTGCCCTGCGAGTCTTCATAGGTCATGCGTGCTGGGACGACTTCACACACGTTTGGAATTTCGCTCATGGAAATAACTTTGGCGATGTCCAAGTGTTGCGAGTAACTGTACTGTTCAACCGGAATTTGCTCGGCCGCATTATTTGCAACTTCATCAGCCATGGCGGATGCGCAAACAGTGCCGAGTGCCAATACCAGTAAAGCTTTCATGTTCATTTTACCTGTCTAGGTCTTAAGGGGGCACGTAGCCCTTGTGGAGCTACGTGTGCAACAACAGAGTTAATGCTCAAAATTAATGCGTGATTAACGGGCCTTCGTGGGGGCTGTAACAAGTTGTTAATCGCGTTGCCGTTGCTGGCGAGGTGAATTTTAGGGCGGGGTCGTGGTGGTAAACAGATGCACTTTTGATAAACACTATTGACGGAAACTGTAACAATCGACTGGTAATCTTGGACGTTGCCTGCAAATCTAAGTGGTACACCTCTCTGTAAGGCTTGATTTAGAGCCATTTCTGTCAAATATTGACTGAAAAGACTGCTTTGTTACTACCAATGTCGAATGGTCTGTGCGGCTCTGGTACAGTTACATCGGGGTCATACAAAAACAACTATTACACCGAGGTAACAAAGATGAGTGCGGCTTCCCTGTATCCCGTTCGTCCCGAGGTTGCAGCCACCACGTTGACCGACGAGGCAACCTACAAGGCCATGTACCAACAGTCGGTGATCAACCCGGACGGCTTCTGGCGCGAGCAGGCTCAACGCATCGACTGGATCAGGCCCTTCACCAAGGTCAAGCAGACCTCTTTCGACGATCACCATGTCGATATCAAATGGTTCGCCGACGGCACTCTGAACGTTTCCTACAATTGCCTGGACCGCCACCTGGCGGAGCGCGGAGATCAGGTCGCCATTATCTGGGAAGGTGATGACCCTTCTGAAAGCCGCAACATCACCTACCGCGAGCTGCATGAGCAGGTCTGCAAGTTTGCCAACGCCCTGCGCGGTCAGGATGTTCACCGTGGTGATGTCGTCACTATCTATATGCCCATGATTCCCGAGGCTGTGGTTGCCATGCTGGCGTGTGCCCGCATCGGTGCCATTCATTCGGTCGTATTCGGTGGTTTCTCGCCCGAGGCGTTGGCCGGTCGTATCATTGACTGTAAATCCAAGATCGTAATCACGGCGGATGAGGGGTTGCGTGGTGGGCGTCGTACGCCGCTGAAGGGCAATGTCGACCTGGCACTGACCAACCCCGAAACCAGCAGCGTGCAGAAAATCATCGTCTGCAAGCGTACTGGGGGAGAGATCGCTTGGCACCAGCATCGTGACATCTGGTACGAAGACCTGATGAAGGTTGCCTCCAGCCATTGCGCGCCGAAGGAAATGGGTGCGGAAGAGTCGCTGTTCATTCTCTATACCTCGGGCTCCACTGGCAAGCCAAAGGGTGTCATGCATACCACCGGGGGCTATCTGGTGTATGCCGCGCTGACCCATGAGCGGGTTTTTGACTACCGTCCGGGCGAGGTCTACTGGTGCACTGCTGACGTGGGCTGGATCACCGGCCACAGCTACATCGTTTATGGCCCGCTGGCCAATGGTGCGACTACCTTGCTGTTTGAAGGCGTGCCGAACTATCCGGACATCACGCGTGTGTCGAAGATTATCGACAAGCACAAAGTGAATATTCTTTACACAGCGCCGACGGCAATTCGCGCGATGATGGCTGAGGGGCAGGCCGCAGTTGCTGGCGCCGACGGTTCCAGCTTGCGTCTTCTGGGTTCTGTGGGTGAGCCGATCAACCCCGAAGCCTGGAACTGGTACTACCAGACCGTCGGTAAAGCGCGCTGCCCAATCGTCGATACGTGGTGGCAGACCGAGACCGGTGGCGTGCTGATCAGCCCGCTGCCAGGTGCTACCGCGCTCAAGCCCGGCTCGGCAACGCGTCCGTTCTTCGGTGTGGTGCCTGCGTTGGTGGACAACCTTGGCAACCTGATCGATGGTCCTGCTGAGGGTAACCTGGTGATTCTCGATTCCTGGCCAGGCCAGGCGCGTTCGCTGTTTGGTGATCACGATCGCTTCGTCGACACCTACTTCAAGACGTTCCGGGGTATGTACTTCACGGGTGACGGCGCCCGTCGCGACGAGGACGGCTACTACTGGATCACCGGGCGTGTGGATGACGTGCTCAACGTTTCCGGCCACCGTATGGGGACTGCCGAGATCGAAAGCGCCATGGTTGCCCATCCTAAAGTCGCCGAAGCGGCTGTTGTGGGCGTGCCGCACGACATCAAGGGCCAAGGCATTTATGTCTATGTCACCCTTAATGGAGGGGTGGAGCCTACCGATGCGTTGCGTCAGGAATTGAAAAACTGGGTGCGCAAAGAGATTGGTCCGATCGCTTCGCCGGACGTTATCCAGTGGGCGCCGGGCTTGCCGAAGACGCGTTCGGGCAAGATCATGCGGCGCATCCTGCGCAAGATCGCGACGGCTGAGTACGATGGCCTGGGTGATATCTCGACCCTTGCCGATCCAGGCGTCGTGCAACATCTGATCGATACCCACAAGGCCATGACCGCCGCCTGACGGTTACGGTTTTGCACGAGCCCCGCCCGGCACACGTCAGGCGGGGCTTTCTTGTTTTGGGGTGGTCATAAGCTGTTACTTCGACATTCATCGGTAACCAATTCTGTCACCGGCTCTGCGCAGAAGCGGGGCAAAGAGAAACGTGAGTGCCTGTTTTGGGGGCTTTTCTTTGGGGTGAAACAGTATGTCGTCACGCTGCGCTTGCCGGATTAGAAGGCTTTGCCAATAATGGGCCCGGTTATTGCTTGGTTGATAGGTTATTTGTCTTTCGCTTTTGCATACTATGTGAAGGCTGTCAATATCTCGGGTCGGTGCTTCTGGTGCTTCTGTAACTAGTTGTCGCATTGAAGAAATATCGGCTTCGGGGCTGTCGCTAAAATGCCAATCACTTGCTCGTGTTGCTTCGACTGTCTGTCGAGCACCGCGCAGCTTCTGCGTTGTACCCATTCGCATATTGGGCAGTCGTTCCCCCTGCCTCATATTGCCCTGTACCGATGGAGTTCTCAGATGAAGAAACTCGCACTGCTTGGCGCACTGGCGCTGTCTGTGTTTTCCCTGGCATCGCTGGCTGATGAGAAGCCGTTGAAAATTGGTATCGAGGCCGCCTACCCACCCTTCGCCTCGAAAGCGCCGGACGGCAAAATCGTTGGCTTTGACTACGACATCGGCAACGCCTTGTGCGAAGAGATGAAGGTCAAGTGTGTATGGGTCGAACAGGAGTTCGATGGTCTGATCCCAGCGTTGAAAGTGCGCAAGATCGACGCGATTCTGTCGTCCATGTCGATTACTGAAGATCGCAAGAAGTCGGTTGATTTCAGCGACAAGTACTACTTGACGCCAGCGCGCCTGGTGATGAAGTCGGGTGCTCAGGTCAGTGAAAGCCTGGATGAGTTGAAGGGCAAGAAGATTGGCGTTCAGCGTGGCTCGATTCACGACCGCTTTGCCAAGGAAGTCTTTGCACCGAAAGGCGCAGAAATTGTCCCTTACGGTACCCAGAACGAAATCTACCTGGACGTCGCTGCCGGTCGTCTCGATGGCACCGTGGCCGATGCTACGCTGTTGGAAGACGGTTTCCTGAAGACTGATGCAGGCAAGGGCTACAGCTTTGTCGGCCCGGCCTTCACGGATGCGAAGTACTTTGGCGACGGTATTGGTATTGCCGTGCGCAAAGGCGACAAGGCTAACCTGGATCGCATCAATGCGGCCATCACGGCCATTCGTGCCAACGGCACGTACAAGCAGATCCAGGACAAGTACTTCAACTTCGACATCTACGGTCCTGAGGCCGCGAAGTAAATCGTCGAAGTTTCACCTGTGTAATGGTGCAAGCAGCAGAAGCTCTGAGGTTTGCACCATTTTTTCATCCCTAAGGTCGAGGACCTCATCATGTTGAAAGGCTACGGGGCAGTCATACTCGACGGAGCATGGCTGACGCTACAGCTTGCCCTGTCGTCAATGGCCCTGGCCATTGTACTCGGCCTGATTGGCGTGGCATTGCGGCTATCGCCGGTACGCTGGTTGGCGTGGTTGGGTGATCTGTATGCCACGGTGATCCGCGGTATCCCCGATCTGGTGCTGATCCTGCTGATTTTTTACGGTGGCCAGGACCTGCTCAATCGGATCGCGCCACTGCTGGGTTACGACGATTACATTGACCTGAATCCGCTGGTTGCGGGTGTGGGTACCCTGGGCTTCATTTTTGGCGCCTACCTCTCGGAAACGTTCCGGGGTGCGTTCATGGCGATTCCCAAGGGGCAGGCTGAGGCTGGCATGGCCTATGGCATGAGCAGTGTGCAGATTTTCTTCCGGGTGATGGTGCCGCAGATGATTCGGCTGGCCATTCCGGGCTTCACCAACAACTGGTTGGTACTGACCAAGGCTACGGCGTTGATTTCCGTAGTCGGTTTGCAGGACATGATGTTCAAGGCCAAGCAGGCGGCCGACGCCACCCGTGAACCCTTCACCTTCTTCCTGGCGGTGGCAGCGCTGTACCTGGTGATTACCAGTGTCTCGCTGTTGGCGCTGCGTTATCTGGAAAAACGCTACTCGGTTGGCGTAAAGGCGGCTGAACTATGATCTTCGACTACAACGTCATTTGGGATGCTTTGCCACTGTACATGAGCGGTTTGCTGACCACGCTCAAGTTGCTCGCCTTGTCGCTGTTTTTTGGTCTGCTGGTGTCTATCCCGTTGGGGTTGATGCGGGTCTCGAAGCAGCCTGTGGTCAACCTGCTGGCCTGGCTGTACACCTATGTGATTCGTGGCACGCCGATGCTGGTGCAGCTGTTCCTGATTTACTACGGCTTGGCCCAGTTTGAGGCGGTGCGTGAAAGCTTCCTCTGGCCGTGGCTGTCCAGTGCAACGTTCTGTGCGTGTCTGGCCTTTGCCATCAACACCAGTGCCTACACTGCGGAGATCATTGCAGGCAGCTTGAAGGCTACCCCTCATGGGGAGATCGAGGCGGCCAAGGCTGTTGGTATGTCGCGGGTCAAGATGTACCGGCGGATCCTCCTGCCGTCGGCGCTGCGTCGTGCACTGCCGCAATACAGTAACGAGGTGATCATGATGCTGCAGACCACCAGTCTTGCATCCATTGTCACGTTGATTGATATCACCGGCGCCGCCCGGACTGTCAATGCCCAGTTTTACCTGCCGTTCGAAGCCTATATCACCGCCGGCGTGTTCTACCTGTGCATGACCTTCATCCTGGTCCGCCTGTTCAAGATGGCCGAACGCCGCTGGCTTGGCTACCTGGCGCCGCGCAAGGGCTGAGGCCTGCGGCATTTTTTTCGCCCTGGGCATTTGCTCATGACAGACCGTTTTTTGAGAACCGACAGCATGTACAAACTCGAAGTCCAAGATCTGCATAAACGTTACGGCAGTCACGAAGTGCTCAAGGGCGTATCGCTTGCTGCCAAGGCAGGCGATGTAATCAGTATCATTGGTTCCAGTGGCTCGGGCAAAAGTACGTTCCTGCGCTGCATCAACCTGCTGGAGCAGCCGCACGCCGGTAAAATCCTGCTGAACAATGAAGAGCTCAAGCTGGTGCCGAACAAGGAGGGTGCGCTAAAGGCCGCCGATCCCAAGCAGTTGCAGCGCATGCGTTCTCGCCTGTCGATGGTGTTTCAGCACTTCAACCTGTGGTCGCACATGACGGCGCTGGAGAACATCATCGAGGCGCCCGTCCATGTATTGGGCATGTCCAAGAAGGATGCGCTGGAGAAGGCAGAGCATTACCTGGCCAAGGTGGGTGTTGCGCATCGCAAGGACGCCTATCCTGGGCATATGTCCGGTGGCGAGCAGCAGCGCGTGGCCATTGCCCGTGCGCTGGCGATGGAGCCAGAGGTGATGCTGTTCGACGAGCCTACCTCGGCGCTTGACCCGGAGCTGGTGGGTGATGTGTTGAAGGTGATGCAGTCGTTGGCTCAGGAAGGCCGGACCATGGTCGTGGTGACGCATGAAATGGGCTTTGCCCGTGAGGTGTCCAATCAGTTGGTGTTCCTGCACAAGGGATTGGTGGAGGAATGTGGTAATCCGCGTGAGGTGCTGGTCAAGCCGCAATCCGAGCGTTTGCAGCAGTTCCTGGCAGGTAGCCTGAAATAATCTGCCATTGAGGCTCAGCAAGGCTGCCGCTTTGCACCAAAACAGGTCATGCTGCGTGTCGGTTGCAGTTTGACCTTTGTCTCATCCACGGTTTCGGATTGTCCTTTATGACCACCCAGCGCATTGCTTTTCTCATTTGGCCCAGCACCAAGGCCCTGACCCTGGCGCTGGCCGAGGAGGTCTTGCAAGTTGCCCAGAAAGTGCATCCTGAGGTGGTTTATGAGTTGCGTTTTCTGCAGGCGGAGGCGCCTGTCGAAGGCGCTTGGCGTTTGCCGGGCGAGCCTTGGGCGGGGCGTCTGGAGGGCTGTCACAAGCTCTTTCTGCTGGCGGATGAGCCGCCTCAGGCCATCAACTCGGCGCTGGGCAGCGCGCTCAAGCAGCTGGTGCGCGCAGGTTGTGTGATTGGTGGCTTGTCTGCCGGTATCTACCCCTTGGCCATGCTGGGCTTGCTCGATGGTTACCGCGCGGCCGTCCATTGGCGTTGGCAGGATGATTTCAACGAGCGCTTCCCCAAGGTCATTGCGACCAGTCATCTGTTCGACTGGGACCGTGACCGTCTGACGGCCTGCGGCGGCATGTCTGTCGTGGATCTGCTGCTGGCGGTGCTTGCGCGTGATCATGGTGCGGAGTTGGCCGGCGCAGTCTCTGAAGAGCTGGTGGTTGAGCGTATCCGTGAGGGTGGTGAGCGCCAGCGTATCCCGCTGCAGAATCGTTTGGGTTCAAGCCATCCCAAGCTGACCCAGGCGGTGCTGTTGATGGAGGCCAACATTGAAGAGCCGCTGACCACTGACGAAATTGCTCAGCATGTATGCGTATCTCGTCGGCAGCTGGAGCGTATCTTTAAGCAGTACCTGAACCGTGTTCCTAGCCAGTACTACCTGGAGTTGCGGCTGAACAAGGCGCGGCAGATGCTCATGCAGACCAGCAAATCGATCATTCAGATTGGTCTGTCGTGCGGCTTCTCCTCTGGGCCGCATTTCTCCAGCGCCTATCGCAACTTTTTCGGCGCAACGCCGCGTGAAGATCGCAACCAGCGTCGCAGCAGCAGCCCCTTCGAGCTCTCTTCTGTGCCCGCCGAACGCGGTTGATTCCGCAGTGTTGCCTCGGCAGTAAGCCACTCCCTTTATAGCCACCTATCGGTAAATGTGCGGCGACAGCATCGGTTCGGTTGTCGCCGGATCGAGTGCGCGTAGCGCCTGGACCGTTGGCGTGGGGCCGCCCCCGTGAAACAGGTTGTCGCGCTGATGCGCACGCCCGGAAATTTCTCCATCTGCCCTTGAAGCGGAATCTCCCCGTCGACAGCTCGCACCGTTTAAACTGCGCCTTTGCGACCCTATTTGTCGCATTGCCGAAAGCCTTGTTAAAACAGGGTTTGGCGCTATAAGAAGTTGTCGCTTGGCGGCAAGGACAGGCGCCAATCTCTCCTTACAATCCCCCCATCGCTCGCCAGTTTCAGGCAGGCGTTCCTCTTCAGGAGACTCCGATGTCCGTTGAGCAAGCTCCGGTGCAACGCGCCGATTTCGACCAGGTAATGGTTCCCAACTACGCACCGGCGGGTTTCATTCCCGTGCGCGGCGCGGGCTCCCGAGTCTGGGACCAGGCGGGCCGCGAGCTGATCGACTTCGCGGGTGGTATTGCCGTGAACGTCCTGGGGCATGCCCACCCCGCACTGGTTGCTGCGTTGACCGAGCAAGCACAAAAGCTGTGGCACGTGTCCAACGTCTTCACCAACGAGCCGGCGCTGCGCCTGGCGCGCAAGCTGGTCGATGCTACCTTTGCTGACCGTGCGTTCTTCTGCAACTCTGGCGCTGAAGCCAACGAAGCAGCCTTCAAGCTGGCGCGCCGCGTTGCCCATGATCGTTTCGGCCCTGAAAAGAACGAAATCATCGCGACCGTGAACAGCTTCCATGGCCGTACCCTGTTCACCGTGAGTGTGGGCGGCCAACCGAAGTATTCCGATGGTTTCGGGCCGAAGATCACGGGTATCAGCCATGTGCCATACAACGATCTGGAAGCACTGAAAGCGCAAATTTCCGACAAGACCTGCGCTGTCGTCATCGAGCCCGTGCAGGGCGAGGGCGGTGTGTTGCCGGCCGACAAGGCGTACCTGCAAGGTGCTCGTGAGCTGTGCGACAAGTACAACGCACTGCTGGTATTCGATGAAGTGCAGACCGGCATGGGCCGCTCCGGCGAGCTGTTTGCCTATATGCACTACGGCGTCACCCCGGACATCCTTTCCAGCGCCAAGAGCCTGGGCGGTGGTTTCCCGATCGGTGCCATGCTGACCACCGAAGAACTGGCCAAGCACCTGGCCGTCGGTACCCATGGCACTACCTACGGCGGTAACCCGCTGGCCTGTGCGGTCGGTAATGCCGTCATCGATATCATCAACACCCCTGAAGTGCTGGGCGGCGTGAAAGCCAAGTCTGATCGCTTCAAGACGCGCCTGGAGAAGATCGGCCAGCAGTACGGCATCTTCACTGAAGTCCGTGGGCTGGGCCTGCTGCTCGGTTGCGTGTTGTCCGATGCCTGGAAAGGCAAGGCCAAGGACGTGTTCAACGCGGCCGAAAAAGAAGACCTGATGATTCTGCAAGCCGGTCCCGATGTGGTGCGCTTCGCGCCAAGCCTGGTGATCGAGGATGCTGACATCGATGCTGGCCTCGACCGCTTCGAGCGTGCTGTTGCCAAGCTGACCCAGGGCTGATTGCTCTCTGTTCGCTGGCCCTTGCGGGCCAGCGAAACTGATTTCCGCGGCCTGTGCACCTCGCACGCGCTGCTTTTTTCGTGCCGACGGCTGTCGGCCTGTTTTCCCCGAAAAGGAGTGACACCATGCTGGTGATGCGCCCCGCGCAAATGGCTGATCTAGGCGAAGTACAGCGTCTGGCTGCCGACAGTCCCATTGGTGTCACGTCCCTGCCGGACGATGCCGCACGTTTGAGCGACAAGATTGCCGCCTCTGAGACCTCCTTTGCCGCTGAAGTCAGCTTCAATGGCGAAGAGAGCTACTTTTTTGTGCTGGAGGACACCGCCACCGGCAAGTTGGCCGGTTGTTCGGCGATTGTGGCGTCGGCGGGCTATTCAGAGCCGTTCTACAGCTTTCGTAACGAGACCTTTGTCCACGCCTCGCGTGAACTGAAGATCCACAACAAGATTCACGTGCTATCGCAGTGTCATGACCTGACCGGCAACAGCCTGCTGACCAGTTTTTATGTGCTGCCGGAGTTGGTGGGAACGGGATGGTCCGAGCTGAACTCTCGCGGACGCCTGTTGTTCATGGCTTCTCACCCTGAGCGTTTTGCTGATTCGGTGGTTACCGAGATCGTCGGCTACAGCGATGAACAGGGCGACTCACCGTTCTGGGATGCCATTGGACGTAACTTCTTTGACCTCAATTATGCCGAGGCCGAGCGCCTGTGCGGCTTGAAGAGCCGGACGTTCCTGGCCGAGCTTATGCCGCATTACCCGATCTATGTGCCGCTGTTGCCGGATGCCGCGCAAGAGGCCATGGGCCAGGTTCACCCGCGTGCGCAAATCACCTTCGACATCCTGATGCGCGAAGGTTTTGAAACGGATCACTACATCGACATTTTCGACGGTGGCCCAACCTTGCATGCGCGGGTTTCGGGTATCCGTTCGATCGCCCAAAGCCGCGTGGTGCCTGTGCGTATCGAGGAACAGGTGGCCAAGGGTGGGCGCCCGTATCTGGTTTCCAACGGCCAGTTGCAGGACTACCGCGCCGTATTGCTGGAGCTGGACTGGGTGCCTGGCAAGCCAGTCAGCCTGACGTTTGAAGCGGCCGATGCCCTGGGTGTTGGCGAGGGCGCCAGCGTGCGCCTGGTTGCGGTTTGATGCCTGCGGTTTGATAACCGAGTATCCAGGTCGAGTTTTGCGGCGGGCCATAGGCCGCCGCCCGAGGAGATAGCATGATCGTTCGTCCCGTACGCAGCAGCGATTTACCTGCGCTGATTGAACTTGCGCGCAGCACCGGTACCACTGGCCTGACGACCTTGCCGGCCAATGAAGAGCGATTGTCACACCGGGTAGGTTGGGCTGAAAAAACCTTCCGTGGTGAAGCCGAGCGGGGCGACGCGGACTACCTGTTCGTGTTGGAGAACGATGCGGGCGAGGTGGTCGGCATTTCGGCTGTCGCCGGCGCAGTTGGCTTGCGCGAACCTTGGTACAACTACCGGGTCGGTCTGACCGTCAGCGCTTCCCAGGAGCTGAACATCTATCGGGAGATTCCGACGTTGTTCCTGGCCAACGACCTGACCGGCAACTCTGAACTGTGCTCGCTGTTTTTGCGCAGCGACTACCGTACTGGTCTGAATGGTCGTCTGCTGTCCAAGGCGCGCATGTTGTTCATCGCCGAGTTCCCAGAGCTGTTTGGTAACAAGATCATTGCCGAAATGCGTGGGATGTCCGACGCCAATGGCCGCTCGCCATTCTGGGAGAGCCTGGGTCGACATTTCTTCAAAATGGAGTTCAGTCAGGCGGATTACCTGACCGGCGTAGGCAACAAGGCGTTCATCGCCGAGCTGATGCCCAAGTTTCCGCTCTACACCTGCTTCCTTTCGGAGGCAGCGCGCAACGTCATCGGTCGTGTGCACACCGACACCGAGCCGGCGCTGGCCATGCTCAAGAGCGAAGGTTTCAGCTACCAGGGGTATGTCGACATCTTTGACGCGGGCCCGGCCATTGAATGTGAAACCCGCAAGATTCGTGCTGTGCATGACAGCCAGGCGCTGGTGCTGGCAATCGGCACGCCGGGTGACGACGCCACCCCATACATTATCCACAACCGCAAGCGTGAAGACTGTCGCATTGCCGCAGCGCCTGCTCGTCTGGCCGCCGGCACCCTGGTGGTCGATCCACAAACCGCTAAGCGCTTGCGCTTGAACGCTGGCGATCAGGTCCGCGCCGTACCCTTGTCCGCCCGGGAGGCCCAATAAATGACTACCCATTACATTGCTGGCGCGTGGTTGGCAGGTCAGGGCGAGGCCCTGGAGTCGCACAATCCGGTCACCCAACACGTGATCTGGAAGGGGCAGGGCGCTACCGCCGAGCAAGTGGGCGAGGCCGTCAAGGCGGCGCGCCAGGCGTTTCCCGGCTGGGCCCGGCAATCGCTGGACGCCCGTATTGCGGTACTTGAGGCCTTTGCTGCGCGCTTGAAGGCCAATGCCGACGAATTGGCTCGCTGCATCGGCGAGGAAACCGGCAAACCGCTCTGGGAGGCGGCTACCGAAGTGACCAGCATGGTCAACAAGGTCGCCATCTCGGTGCAGAGCTACCGCGAGCGCACGGGCGAAAAAAGTGGCCCGCTGGCCGATGCCACCGCCGTACTGCGACACAAGCCCCATGGCGTGGTGGCGGTATTTGGCCCCTACAACTTCCCGGGCCACCTGCCGAATGGACACATCGTGCCAGCACTGTTGGCGGGCAATACCGTGGTGTTCAAGCCCAGTGAACTAACCCCGAAAGTGGCTGAGCTGACCGTCAAGTGCTGGGTTGAAGCCGGCTTGCCTGTGGGCGTGTTGAACCTGGTTCAAGGCGCTCGGGAAACCGGTGTCGCGCTGGCGGCCAATCCGGGTATCGATGGTTTGTTCTTCACCGGTTCCAGCCGAACCGGCAATCTTCTGCATCAACAGTTTGCCGGTCGCCCGGACAAGATTCTTGCTTTGGAGATGGGCGGGAACAACCCGCTGGTGGTCGATCAGGTACAAGACCTGGACGCCGCGGTTTACACCATTATCCAGTCTGCCTTCATCTCTGCTGGCCAGCGCTGCACCTGTGCCCGGCGCTTGCTGGTGCCGCAAGGTGCGTGGGGTGATGCGCTGCTGACACGCCTGGTGGCGGTTTGCAAAACCATTTCGGTGGGGGCTTTCGACCAGCAACCGGCACCTTTCATGGGCTCGGTGATTTCCCTGGGCGCGGCCAAGGCGCTGCTTGATGCACAAGCCCAACTGCTGGCTAACGGCGCGGTGTCGCTGCTGGAAATGATTCAGCCACAGCCCAATGCGGCCTTGTTGACGCCAGGAATCGTCGATGTGACGTCGGTAGCCAATCGTCCTGACGAGGAGTTCTTTGGTCCGCTGCTGCAAGTGATTCGCTATGCCGATTTCGATGCAGCCATCGCCGAAGCCAACAATACCCAGTATGGGTTGGCTGCCGGCTTGCTGTCGGACTCCGAGGCGCGCTACCAGCAATTCTGGCTGGAAAGCCGTGCGGGTATCGTGAACTGGAACAAGCAGCTGACCGGCGCTGCCAGCAGCGCACCGTTTGGTGGAGTGGGTGCCAGCGGCAACCACCGCGCCAGTGCCTACTACGCGGCCGACTATTGTGCTTACCCGGTGGCTTCGCTGGAGACCGCCAGCCTGAGCCTGCCTGCAACCCTGACGCCCGGCGTCTCCCTATAACAACAGGTCCATGGAGTCTTGCCGATGAAATCCTTTGAAGTGAATTTTGATGGTCTGGTAGGCCCGACGCACAACTATGGCGGTCTGTCTTACGGCAACGTCGCGTCGCAGAGCAACAGCCAGCAGGCCTCCAACCCCCGCGAAGCGGCCCGTCAGGGTTTGGCGAAGATGAAAGCCCTGATGGAAATGGGCTTTACGCAGGGTGTATTGGCACCGCAGGAGCGCCCGGATGTGGCGGCGCTGCGTCAGTTGGGCTTTGTTGGAACCGATGCCCAGGTGATCGCCCGCGCGGCCAAAGAAGCCATGCCGTTGCTGGTGGCATCCTGCTCCGCTTCGAGCATGTGGGTCGCCAACGCCGCAACCGTGAGCCCAAGTGCCGACACCGCCGATGGTCGTGTGCATTTCACCGCAGCGAACCTCAACTGCAAGTATCACCGCAGCATTGAGCACCCCACTACCAGTCGGGTGTTAAGCGCCATGTTTGCGGATCAGCAGCACTTCGCGCATCACGCTGCGTTGCCGGCTGTCAGCCAGTTCGGCGACGAAGGCGCAGCTAACCACACTCGTTTTTGCCGTAGCTACGGTGAGCCTGGCGTCGAGTTCTTCGTGTTCGGTCGCAGTGCCTTTGATACCCGCTACCCCGCACCGCAGAAGTACCCGGCACGTCAAACCCTAGAGGCCTCGCAAGCGGTCGCTCGTCTGCATGGCCTGAGTGAAGAGGGTGTGGTCTACGCTCAGCAGAATCCTGCAGTAATCGATCAGGGTGTGTTCCACAACGACGTGATCGCTGTGGGTAATGGTGAGGTGTTGTTCTACCACGAGGATGCCTTTCTGAGCACCGATGCGATGCTCGCCGAACTGCAAGCTAAACTGGCTAAACGAGGCGGCAACTTCAAAAGTATCTGCGTGCCGCGTGCTCAGGTGTCTGTAGAGGATGCAGTCCGTTCGTACTTGTTCAACAGTCAGTTGTTGTCGCGTGCCGATGGCTCGATGCTGCTGATCGTGCCTGAAGAGTGCCGCAATAACGAGCGCGTTTGGGCGTACCTGTCGGCGCTGACCAGCCAGGGAGGCCCGGTGACAGAGGTCAAGGTATTCGACCTCAAGCAGAGTATGCAGAACGGAGGTGGCCCGGCGTGCCTGCGGTTGCGTGTCGCGCTCAATGAAACGGAACTGGCGGCGGTCAATCCAGGCGTTATCATGACGGCGCCGCTGTATGACACGCTGACCCAGTGGGTTGACAAGCATTACCGCGATCGCTTGAGCGAAAGCGATCTTGCCGATCCGCAGTTGCTGGTGGAGTGCCGTACGGCGTTGGATGAGCTGACCCAGATTCTGAAGCTGGGCTCGGTCTATCCATTCCAACTTGAACCTTGAGAGAGAATTCGACTATGTCCGACGCCCTGCAGCTGATCCTCGAAGACGATGACGGCACTCAGCTGGAAACCTCCTGCACCCGCTTTGCGGTGGTCTGGCAAGGCAAGGAGGTATGGATTCAGCAGGATGGCCGCGGTCAGTTGCTGATCGGCGTCGACGTCGAAGAAGACGACGCCGAGTACGCCAACCTGCTGCTGCGCCCGCTGGCTACCAACCTGGTCAGCCTGCAGCTGGAAATGGAGCCGGCCGATGCCGGTGAAGACGACGATCACGTCCACGGCCCAGACTGCGGACACCATCACTAAGGACACGGCCCATGCTCGCCCTCGGCAAACTGCTTGACCTGACCCTGGCCGGTCGTGAACCGGCGGAGAAGACTCAGACGACTGTCGAGGGCGTGCGTATGCGCTGGCTCGGCGAAGGTGCACTGGAAGTGTGTCCTCCCAAGGCTCGCGACAATGGCATGGACCTGCTGCTTTCAGCGGGTATCCACGGCAATGAAACAGCCCCCATCGAGTTGCTCGATGAGTTGCTGCATGGCATTGCCCGCGGTGATATCAAGCCGCGCGTACGGATGCTGTTTCTGTTTGGTAACCCCGAAGCCATTCGTCGCGGCGAGCGTTATATCGAGCAGGACGTCAATCGCCTGTTCAATGGGCGCCATGAGTTATCCAGTGGTACAGAAGCCCTGCGTGCCGGCGAGCTCGAGCGCTTGGCTGCGACATTCTTTAGCGTGCCGGGACGTATGCGTTTGCATTACGACCTGCATACCGCGATCCGAGGTTCGAAGATCGAGCAGTTTGCGCTGTATCCCTTCAAGGAGGGCCGTCAGCACTCGCGTCGTGAGCTGGCGCGCTTGCGTGCTGCGGGTATGGAGGCGGTATTGTTGCAAAGCAAGGCCTCCGTTACGTTCACGGCCTATACCTACGAGCAACTGGATGCTGAGGCATTTACGTTGGAGCTGGGCAAGGCGCGACCGTTTGGTCAGAACCAGCAGGTGAACCTGCAGCTGTTGGAAAAGCGTCTTAAGCAAATTATCGAAGGTGACGAGCCGAGCGCAGAAGGCGAGCTGCTTGATGGCTTGCAACTGTTCAGCGTTGCTCGCGAAATCATCAAGCACAGCGACAACTTCCACCTGCACCTGCCTGCCGATATCGAAAACTTCTCCGAACTCTCCAAGGGCTACCTGTTGGCCGAGGATCTGGCCGAGACGCGCTGGATTGTGGAGGAAGAGGGGGCTCGTATCATTTTCCCGAATCCCAAGGTCAAGAATGGCCTGCGTGCCGGCATTCTGGTTGTGCCAACCACGCCGGATCAACTGGGCTGACCGGGCGTCGCTGGTATCGGATTCGTATTGTTGCCGGTGGCGCCGGCCCCGCAGAAGGGCGCCGGCGTTCGGGTTGGCGGGTGGATTATACGGCGCGTTTTTGCGGTACTTCGTTGCGGCGAAGCGCGCGCAGCTTCTGCAGGGTGTCGGCACAGGTCTTCGCGGCCTCGGCACCCTTCACCAGGAAGTGCTCGAAGTAGAAGGTCTGGTGTTCGTCGCCCGCGTGGAAGTGGTGCGGCGTCAGTACCACCGAGAACACCGGTACTTCGGTTTCCAGTTGAACCTGCATCAAGCCGCTGATCACCGACTGTGCCACGAATTCATGCCGGTACAGGCCACCATCGACCACCAGGCCTGCAGCCACAATGCCGGCATAGCGGCCTGTGCGTGCCAGCAGCTTGGCGTGCAGCGGGATTTCAAATGCGCCGCCGACTTCGAAGAAATCGATGTCGCCAGGTTGATAGCCGTGATTGCCCATCTCTTCGACAAAGGCCTTGCGTGCCTGGTCGACAATATCCTTGTGCCAGCAGGCCTGAATGAACGCGATACGTTCCTGAGGATGGCTCTTGCTATCGATTGCAGTGGGTTGCATTAAAACGGACTCCTGTTTGTATGAGAAACAGGGCATCTGGATCGAAAGGGATAGTCGGCATGCAGCTAGGCAGCCGTAGGCACGCATGTGCCTATCCCGTTCTCTCTTTATCCGGACTATGACCGTCGGCCCCGGAATCACACCGGGTCTGCTGACCTTGCAGTGGTGCTGCAAGCGCTCGCGGGCTATGCGCATTCAGCGCAATTACCGCCGGTGGGGAATTGCGCCCCGCCCTGAGAACGTCGCCGTCAGCGGCTGACGGCAGCGGATTATTAGCACAGTTTTCCGGGAAACGTATAGCCTGCTAATGATATTGACGCCTATGAAAGACATTTCATCCGAGAACCCTTGCCAATTGGCGGGGCGATCCTCCGTAATGCCTTGTCAGTAGGGGAAATCAGGCTTTAGCATCCCGGGCATGCTTGGCGGAGGTAATTTTGCCGCTTTTGTTTGTCATTGCCGTTACAGGTTGTCCAATTGACGGCTTCTATCGCATAAACACACTGTACCCAGGCCTCAGGCCCGATATAATGCGGCCCTTTGCCGTCGTTTCGTCAATTTGACGCAAGCATTTGCCTCTGGCCGCCGTTTCCGTGGAAGAACCTATGAAAAGCGCAGAAATCCGTGAAGCCTTCCTTCGCTTCTTCGAAGAGCAGGGACATACCCGTGTCGCGTCCAGCTCTTTGATTCCGGGCAACGACCCGACCCTGCTGTTTACCAACGCCGGGATGAACCAGTTCAAGGACTGTTTCCTGGGCCAGGAAAAACGTGCCTATACCCGAGCTGTGAGCAGCCAGAAGTGCGTACGCGCCGGCGGCAAGCACAACGACCTGGAAAACGTCGGCTATACCGCACGCCACCACACGTTCTTTGAAATGCTGGGTAACTTCAGCTTTGGTGACTATTTCAAGCGCGATGCAATCACCTTTGCCTGGAGCTTCCTGACCTCGGAAAAATGGTTGAACCTGCCCAAGGAGAAACTGTGGGTAACGGTCTACGCCAGCGACGACGAAGCGTATGACATCTGGACCAAAGAGGTCGGTGTTCCGGCTGAGCGCATGGTTCGTATCGGTGACAACAAAGGGGCGCCATACGCGTCCGACAACTTCTGGACCATGGGCGATACCGGCCCGTGCGGTCCTTGCACCGAGATCTTCTACGATCACGGCCCGGAGATCTGGGGCGGTCCACCTGGCTCGCCGGAAGAAGATGGTGACCGTTACATCGAGATCTGGAACAACGTGTTCATGCAGTTCAACCGTACTGCTGACGGCGTCCTGCACCCGCTGCCTGCGCCGTCTGTTGATACCGGTATGGGCCTGGAGCGGATCAGTGCGGTCATGCAGCACGTTCACTCCAACTACGAGATCGACCTCTTCCAGAGCCTGCTTGCCGCATCGGCCAAGGCGATCGGTTGCAGCAACGACGCCCAGCCTTCACTCAAGGTTGTGGCCGACCATATTCGCTCCTGCGGGTTCCTGATCGCCGACGGTGTGTTGCCGTCCAACGAAGGTCGTGGCTATGTATTGCGGCGTATCATTCGTCGCGCCTGCCGTCACGGCAACAAGCTGGGCGCCAAGGGCAGTTTCTTCTACCAGATCGTGGCTGCGCTGGTGGCCGAGATGGGCGAGGCCTTCCCTGAGCTGAAGGCGCAGCAGGCGCATATCGAGCGCGTCCTCAAGGCGGAAGAAGAGCAGTTCGCCAAGACGCTCGAGCAGGGCTTGAAAATTCTCGAGCAGGACCTGGCTGAACTCAAAGGCAGCGTGGTACCTGGTGACGTGGTATTCAAACTCTACGACACCTACGGGTTCCCGATGGACCTGACGGGCGATATCGCTCGTGAGCGTAACCTGACCCTGGATGAGGCTGGCTTCGAGCGTGAGATGGATGCTCAGCGTGAGCGTGCGCGTTCTGCAAGCGCCTTTGGTCTGGACTACAACAGCCTGGTCAAGGTTGATGTAGCCACTGAGTTTACCGGCTACACCACCACCGAAGGCAATGCCACTGTCGTAGCCCTCTATAAAGATGGCCAGGCGGTTGAGCAGTTGGCTGAAGGCGAGCAGGGCGTTGTGATTCTGGATACAACCCCGTTCTATGCCGAGTCCGGTGGCCAGGTGGGTGACACCGGTTACCTGCTGGCCGGCGGTGCACGGTTTGATGTGCGTGATACCACCAAGACCGGTGGTGCGTTCCTGCATCATGGTCAGGTTGCCAGCGGCAGCCTGAAGGTCGGGGAGCAGGTTCAGGCTCAGGTCGATGCCGATGTGCAGCATGCCACCTCGTTGAACCACTCCGCGACGCACTTGCTGCATGCGGCGCTGCGTCAGGTGCTCGGCGATCACGTACAACAGAAAGGCTCGCTGGTTGATAGCCAGCGCCTGCGTTTCGACTTCAGCCACTTCGAGGCGCTCAAACCTGAGCAGCTCAAGGCGTTGGAAGACATCGTCAACCGCGAAGTGCGCAACAACTCCGAGGTGCAAACCGAAGAGACCGATATCGACACCGCCAAGAAGAAGGGCGCCATGGCGCTGTTCGGCGAGAAGTATGGCGACAGCGTGCGGGTGCTGAGCATGGGCGGCGATTTCTCCGTCGAACTGTGCGGCGGTATCCACGCCAAGCGTACCGGCGATATCGGCCTGCTCAAGATCATTAGCGAAGGTGGCGTAGCCTCCGGTGTGCGTCGTATCGAGGCGGTCACCGGTGCTGCTGCGCTGGCTTACCTGAACGCCGCCGAAGAGCAGCTCAAGGAAGCCGCGCAACTGGTCAAGGGCAGTCGTGACAACCTGATCGACAAGCTCTCGGCTGTGCTTGAGCGAAACCGTCAGCTGGAAAAGCAACTGGAGCAGTTGCAGGCCAAGGCCGCCAGTGCTGCGGGCGACGACCTGTCGAGCGCAGCCGTCGACGTCAAGGGCGTCAAGGTGCTGGCTGCGCGTCTTGATGGCCAGGATGGCAAGGCGCTGCTGGCGCTGGTCGATCAGTTGAAGAACAAACTCGGCCGCGCAGTGATCCTGCTCGGCAGTGTCTATGAGGACAAGGTCGTACTGGTAGCGGGTGTGACCAAGGACCTGACTGGCCAACTCAAAGCCGGTGATTTGATGAAGCAAGCCGCTGCGGCGGTGGGCGGCAAAGGGGGTGGGCGTCCGGACATGGCGCAAGGCGGCGGTGTCGACGCTGCTGCGCTGGACGGCGCACTGGCCCTGACCGTGCCATTCGTAGAGCAGGGCGTCTAAGACGCGAAGCGGCCCGTCGTCTAGTGGCGGGCTGTTGATTGATTGTTTATTGGGTGCCCTTCACGGGCTGAGGCGGCTTTGAAATGGCGTTGATCGTACAGAAATTTGGCGGTACCTCGGTCGGCACAGTCGAGCGAATCGAGCAGGTTGCCGAGAAGGTCAAGAAATTCCGCGAAGCCGGCGATGATCTGGTGGTTGTACTCTCGGCGATGAGCGGCGAAACCAATCGCCTGATCGATCTGGCCAAGCAGATCAGCGATCAGCCGGTTCCGCGTGAACTGGATGTGATCGTCTCCACGGGTGAGCAGGTGACCATTGCCTTGCTGGCCATGGCACTGATGAAGCGCGGCATTCCTGCCGTGTCTTACACCGGTAACCAGGTGCGGATCCTCACTGACAGCGCGCATAACAAGGCGCGCATCCTGCAAATCGATGATCAGAAGATTCGTGCCGACCTCAAGGCTGGCCGTGTCGTTGTGGTTGCTGGTTTCCAGGGTGTCGATGAGCACGGCAACATCACCACCCTCGGGCGTGGTGGTTCCGATACCACTGGCGTGGCCCTGGCGGCTGCACTGAAGGCTGATGAGTGCCAGATCTACACCGACGTCGATGGTGTCTACACCACTGACCCGCGTGTAGTGTCCCAGGCTCAGCGGCTGGACAAGATCACCTTCGAAGAGATGCTGGAAATGGCCAGTCTCGGTTCCAAGGTGCTGCAGATCCGTGCCGTCGAGTTCGCCGGCAAGTACAACGTCCCGCTGCGCGTGCTGCACAGCTTTCAGGAGGGTCCGGGTACCCTCATTACTATTGATGAAGAGGAATCCATGGAACAGCCGATCATTTCCGGCATCGCCTTCAATCGCGATGAAGCCAAGCTGACCATTCGCGGCGTACCTGATACCCCAGGCGTTGCTTTCAAGATCCTCGGTCCTATCAGTGCCGCGAACATTGAAGTCGACATGATCGTGCAGAACGTCTCGCACGATAACACCACCGACTTTACCTTTACCGTGCACCGTAATGACTATGCCAAGGCGCAGCAGGTGCTGGAAAACACGGCCCGTGAAATCGGCGCCCGTGAGGTAGTCGGTGATACCAAGATCGCCAAGGTGTCCATCGTCGGTGTCGGTATGCGTTCGCACGCCGGTGTTGCGAGCCGCATGTTCGAAGCGCTGGCAAAGGAGAGCATCAACATTCAGATGATCTCCACTTCCGAGATCAAGGTCTCTGTAGTTATTGAAGAGAAGTACCTGGAACTGGCTGTGCGTGCACTGCACACGGCCTTCGAGCTGGACGCCCCCGCCCGCCAGGGTGAGTAAGGCTCCTGCCTAAAAAGGGCGCGGCATGGCCGCGCCCTTCGTTTTTTTGACTGGCGTGAGAAATCTGTCCTTTTACTTGCGCTGGTCAATACTGAGGCGTAGGTCGGCAGCCAGTCCCGGTTGTAGGCTGAAGCCCTCTTTTTTGCAGACTGTTATCCCTGAACTGAAATGCGTGAGGAGAAAGGTATGTTGATTCTGACTCGTCGGTGCGCCGAGAGCCTGATCATTGGCGATGGCGAAATCACCGTGACCGTGCTCGGCGTCAAAGGAAATCAAGTGCGAATCGGTGTGAATGCCCCCAAGGAAGTGGCCGTTCACCGTGAGGAAATCTACCTTCGGATCAAGAAAGAGAAGGACGAAGAACCAACCCTTTAATTTTTCTCAGTTTTTTTTCAAAAAAGAGTTTGCAAACGGGGAAGGGTCTGGTTATTATACGCCCCGTGTTGTGGAGAGGTGGCCGAGTGGCCGAAGGCGCTCCCCTGCTAAGGGAGTATACCTCACAAGGGTATCGGGGGTTCGAATCCCCCCTTCTCCGCCATTATTCAAGTAGGGCGCTGTAATCTGGATGAATCGCTAAGTCGTTGAATTTAAACGAAAAAGTGGTTGTCAAAATGATTCTGCGAACTATAATGCGCTGCAAGAATACTGCACTCATAGCTCAGCTGGATAGAGTACTCGGCTACGAACCGAGCGGTCGGAGGTTCGAATCCTCCTGAGTGCACCATGTTCCGAAGTCGCTTTAATTTTTTGAAGTGGTTTCAGAATAAGCCAGTGGTAATCTGGTCTAAAAATACCAACCTGCACTCATAGCTCAGCTGGATAGAGTACTCGGCTACGAACCGAGCGGTCGGAGGTTCGAATCCTCCTGAGTGCACCA
>NZ_PJQQ01000022.1:0-88737 GCF_002858665.1 Pseudomonas sp. FFUP_PS_473 | reverse complement strand
GTGAGAGTAGGTCATCGTCAAGATTAAATTCCGAAACCCCTATCTGCACATGCAGGTAGGGGTTTTGTCTTTGTGGCTTTGAAAAGTTGCCGGTTTTTGCGGGCAAAAAAAACCACCCATCACGGGTGGTTTGCTGTTCGCTACGTGCGATTTAGTCGCCGTAATACTCGCAGCCGCTGGTGCAGGTTTCATGAATGCGGACCTTGGAAAGCTCCGGCAGCAACGGCTTGACCTGGTCCCAGATCCACTTGGCAATCACCTCGCTGGTAGGATTCTCCAGGCCAGGGATGTCGTTCAGGTAATTGTGATCGAGCTGTTCATAGAGCGGCTTGAAGATCGCCTTGATCTCGGAAAAGTCGCGGATCCAGCCTGTATGAGGATCGAGAGGGCCGGTCAGGTGCAGTGCGACCTTGAACGAGTGGCCATGCAGGCGCCCGCACTTATGCCCGTCGGGTACGTGCGGCAGGCGGTGGGCGGATTCGAACGTGAATTCTTTGAAAATTTCCACGGTGTCTATAACTCTTAGAAGCGATGCTGGTGAGCAGTTTAACAGCAAGGCTAGTGCAGTGGTTGCAGACGCTCATGTAGCTTGCCGGTTTCTACCCATTCAAGAAACTCGTCACCCAGACGTTGGCTTTCAGCCATTGCCTTGTGCCAGTAGCGTTGTCGCGCAGTCGCATCACCGATGAAACGTTTGAAATCGCTGCGATCGGGTAATTTGCCGTATGGCAGGCTGGCCAGGTACTGCGCTGAAGGTGCCACTAACAGCACATTTTTCAGATGCTCGGCATTGCCTCGCCGCCAAGGCAGGGCTTTGTCGAACCAGCCAGGTACAACCTTATCAGTGAAGTGCGGGTACAGGACTATGTCGTCACCGTTGTAGGGTAAGTCGAGGTGGTAGTCGAGTAGGCCACCATCGCGAAAGGTCCCGCGGCCGACACCTGGTATGTCGCGTACACCTTCCATCACCATCGGAATCGAGCCAGAAGCCAGCAGGGCTTGGCGTAGATTGGTGGTACTCAGCGGCAGCAACCGTGACGGAAAGTCGTTCAGTGGCTGTAGAGGGGGAGTAAGGCGGGCATCATGGAGGATGATCCGTTCAAAATGCCGAGCCAAGCGCGAGCGCCCGAGTAGATTGTCGGCAATCACAGCGGATAGCCCTGCGCCCAATCGAGCGCGCTGATCGTGTGCGAGCAAGCCATGGCTCTTGACCAGCATGATATTCAGTCGATAGAGCGGATTGTCGAGGATCTGTGCATCGCGTCCTTCAAGCAGCGCATCAAGCATTCGATGACAACTCAGGCTGACGTCCTCCTGGGTTACACCTTTTGGAAAGTCCAGGGCTGTGTACAGCGCCCCTAGACGGCGTAGCGCTTGCGCAGGCTGGGGGAGGCAGGCACTGGCGAAGCGCCAGGAGCCAATAGAGGCGCCGATCAATGACCGTTCACGCGGGGCTGAAGGTAGCCATTGCCCGAACAATGCCAGATCAAGGCCCTGAATACCGAGTGCTTTTGGGCCACCCGCAGCGCCGGGCACGATGCCCACATCCGCTGCCTGCAAGGGGCGCTGACGTAACCTGGCAAAGGCTTGCGTGCCTGCTTTGAAGGTTAGCGCCGGATACTTGATATGGATCGCACTCATACGGACCTCGCAGTCAGAGGCGCTGATTATAGAGAACGCCAGGCATTAGCGGGGTAGTGCTGCGCTATCATGGGGCCAGCCATTTTCAGTTTGAATTAAGTCCAGTTCGTTATTCTGCTCCCCGTGGACAAGATTAACCTTTATGGAGATGCACTATGAAAACGTTGACTGCCCTGTTCGCCACCGCTGCCCTTGCCCTGACCGCCAACATTGCCATGGCGAAAGACCTGGGGCCGGACCAAGCGATGAAGCTGGTTCAGGAGAACAAGATTCAGTCCTTCGAGAAGCTCAACGCTGCCGCCTTGGCCAAGCACCCAGGTGCAACGGTGACGGACACTGAACTGGAAGACGCCTACGGCCGTTACATCTATAAGGTCGAACTGCGTGATGCCCAGAACGTAGAGTGGGATGTGGATCTGGATGCAACTACCGGTGCAGTCCTCAAGGACCATCAGGACAAGTGATGAAACACGTTTCTCGAACGGGCTTGGCGCTGCTGCTCATACTTTCAGCGTACTGTGCGCAAGTGCTGGCCCGTGACCTTGATCAGGATGAAGCTCTGCATTTACGTCAGCAGGGCGTCATCCTGCCGCTCGAGCAGTTGATGCAACAAGCCCTGGGCCGACATCCCGGGGCGAGGCTGTTGGAGGCCGAGCTGGAGGAGAAACACAACCAGTATGTCTATGAAGTGGAATTGCTGACCACCGAAGGTGTCGTGCGTGAAATCAAACTCGATGCGGCCTCCGGTGCGCTGCTCAAAGATGAGGAAGACGACTGATGCGTTTGCTACTGGTCGAGGACAATGTTCCGCTGGCCGATGAGCTGACTGCGGGTCTACAGCGTCAGGGCTACGCAGTCGATTGGCTAGCTGACGGGCGTGATGCGGTGTATCAAGGCGCGAGCGAGCCCTATGACGCAATCATTCTGGACCTTGGCCTACCCGGGCTGCCTGGGCTTGAGGTTCTGGCGCAGTGGCGTTCTGGCGGGCTGGCTACGCCTGTGCTGATCCTGACGGCCCGCGATTCCTGGGCTGAGCGTATTGAAGGGCTCAAGGCTGGAGCCGATGATTACCTGACCAAGCCTTTTCACCCCGAAGAACTGCAACTGCGCATTCAGTCGTTGTTGCGTCGTGCGCGTGGCCTGGCCAACCAGCCAAAGCTGGAGTCGGCGGGTTTGCACCTGGATGAAGGTCGCCAGTGCGTGACGCGCAATGGTGAAGACGTGCAACTGACGGCGGCTGAGTTTCGGTTGTTACGCTACTTTATGCTGCACCCTCAGCAGATCCTTTCGAAGAGCCACCTGGCTGAGCACCTCTACGATGGTGAAACCGAGCGCGACTCCAATGTTCTGGAGGTTCATGTCAATCACCTGCGTCGCAAGCTCGGTCGCAGTGTGATCGAAACCCGCCGTGGTCAAGGCTACCGCTTCGGTGGAGTGGGGCAGTGAAGTCGATTCAGGCGCGTTTGAGCCTCGGCCTGGTTGGCGTATTGGTCGTCGTGGGGTTGGTGCTGGCTCAGTTGAGTTTGTGGTTGTTCGAGGTCGGGCTGCAACGCTACCTGGAAACCGGGTTGCGCAAAGAGAGTGAGAACCTTCTGGTTGCATTGGGGCGCGGCCAGTCCGGCCTGGAGCTGGATGAGCGACGGGTATCCTCTGCATACAAACGGCCATTTTCCGGCTATTACTTCCGCGTTGATTTCGAGGGCGGCAGTTGGCGGTCCCGGTCCCTGTGGGACATGGACATGCCCATGCCGAAAACCCCAGGCTTGCACGCGGGGCTTCAGCTTGGCCCTGAGGGGCAGCAGCTGCTGGTACTGCGGGCAGACTATCGACGCCTGGGCCAACTGATTTCCATCAGCGTGGCGCAAGACTACACCCCCGTACGCGATGGCTTTCGGCGCATGCAGCAGATTGGCTTGGGAATGGGGCTGATAGCCCTGTTGCTGATCCTGATACTTCAGCGAATAACCGTTACCCGATCCCTGCGGCCTCTGGAGCGTACGCGCGAACAGATTGCCCAGCTCCAGCAGGGCAAGCGCTCTCAGCTCGATACGCAAGTGCCGACAGAGCTGGAGCCTCTGGTTGCGCAGATCAACCACCTTCTGGCCCACACTGAAGACAGCCTCAGGCGTTCACGAAATGCCTTGGGAAACCTTGGGCATGCGCTCAAGACGCCCCTCGCGGTGTTGCTCAGCCTGGCCTCCAGCGAGAAGCTCAACGATCACCCCGAAATCCGTGAACAGTTGCGTGAGCAACTTGAGCAGATTCAGCAACGGTTGGGGCGGGAACTGAACCGTGCGAGGTTGGCGGGTGATGCCTTGCCAGGGGCTCTGTTCGATTGTGATGCCGAAGTGCCGGGGCTGTTTTCTACCTTGAACATGATTCATGGCCAGGCGCTTATCCTCAACCATGTGTCGGCGCCGGGCCTGCTCTTGCCCTGGGACCGTGAAGACTTGTTGGAGCTCCTCGGCAACCTTCTGGATAACGCCTGCAAGTGGGCTTTCGCAGAGGTGTGCGTCACTATTCAGGAGTGTGCCGAGGGTTATGTGCTGTGGGTCGACGACGATGGCCCGGGTATCGCGGAACATTTGCGTGACGAGGTGTTAAACCGCGGTGCTCGGTTGGACGAGCAGGTCGATGGTCATGGCCTGGGGTTGGGCATTGTGCGCGATATCGTCGACGCCTGGGGCGGGCGCATGAGCTTGCAGGACAGTCCAATGGGCGGATTGCGTGTCAGTATTGAGTTGCCGCGCCAAGGCAAGCGGCAGGTCGCCCCGTAGCGGCTGGGCAGCCGCTACGGGGTAGGTTGTCACACCCGGAACTGATCCATCAGGCCTTGCTGCTGGTTGGCCAGGCTGTTGAGTGACTGGCTGACCCGTGCCGACTCATTGGCCTGACCGGCCAAAGATTCGGTAACGTCGCGAATGGTTGCGACGTTGTTGTTGATCTCTTCGGCTACCGCACTTTGCTCCTCGGCCGCGCTGGCAATCTGCAGGTTCATGTCGGTGATGACCGTGACGGCATCACCGATCTGGCGCAGGGCGATGACGGCTTGGCTGACGTGTTCGACGCTGCCCTGGGCCTGGCGGTGGCTGCTGTCCATCGCGCCCACCACGTCGTGCGTACCGGCCTGGAGCTGTTCGATGACCTGACGGGTTTCTTCGACCGACTCCTGAGTACGTCGCGCCAGGTTGCGCACTTCATCAGCGACAACGGCGAAGCCACGACCGGCTTCACCCGCCCGGGCCGCCTCGATGGCCGCGTTCAGGGCCAGCAGGTTGGTCTGCTCGGCGATCGAGCGAATCACTTCCAGCACCGAGCCAATCTTTTCACTGTTTTCGGCCAGGCCTTCGACTTGACGCATGGCGGAGCTCATATCGGCCGCCAGGGTGTCGATGCTGCTGGTTGTCAGGTCGATAACTGCCAGGCCCTGGCGGGTCGCCTGATCCGCCTCGCGGGCCGCTTGAGCGGCTTGTGCTGCGCTGCGAGCGACGTCCTGCGCGGTGGCACTCATCTCGTGGGAGGCGGTAGCCACCTGGTCGACCTGGCGGTACTGCTGTTCCATGCCGGCACTGGTCTGGCTGGCAATCGCCGAAGACTGGTCGGCAGTATTACGGGCTGCCTGAACCGACTGTTTGACCTCAGCAATGGTCGGCTGCAACTTGTCCAGGAAACGGTTGAACCAGCCGGCCAACTCACCCAGCTCATCACGTTTGTCGTAGTTCAGGCGGCGGGTCAGGTCGCCTTCGCCACTGGCAATGTCCTTGAGCATCGCTGCAACACCGAGGATAGGGCGGGTGACGCTGCGGGCCATCAACCAGACGAGTAGCAGGCCCACCAGTGCCGCCAGCAGGCCAAGCCCCAGCTCGATCAAGGTGCCGCTGGTGTTGCGTTGATCCAGCTCCGCTTTAAGTGCTTCGGCCGGGCCTGTCAGTGCGCTTTCAGGCACATCCAGTAATACGCCCCATGACTTGGCGCCTGGGATGGGGGCAAACGATGCCAGTACCTTCAAGCGGTTGTTGTGGTGGATGCTGTGCATGGCGCTGGTATCGGCCAGCAGGCGAACCAGTTCGGCGCCGTTGGCGCTGTCGACCTGTTCAAAGCGCTGGGCCAGTTTGCTCGCGTCAGGGCTGTAGCCTGCCAACAGGCCGACAGGGCTGAGGATCCCGACCTGGGTACGGCCTTCATACAGGCTGCGGCTGGCTTGCTGGCTGAGCCCTTGCAGGCTGTTGAGATTGATGTCGACTGAGAGAGAGGCAACGACCTTGTCGGCCACGATCAGCGGGTAGACGATGCTGGTCATCAGCACCTGTTGACCGTTGATCTCATAAAAGTACGGTTCAACCACGCACGGTTGGCGAGTGCTGCGTGGGCAGGCGAACCAGGTGTTGGCGGGTTCCCCGCTCGGGCCGACGCTGGTGTCGTTGATGTCATGTTCGGGCAATGCCATGGACACCAGATTGCCTGGTGTTGGCTGTGACCAGTACAGCGCAAAACGACCTGTTTCGTTACTGCCCAAGTCCTTCTGGCCAATGAACAGCGCGTCTTTGTTATCCAGTGCATTGGGGTCAAAGACGAGCGACAGGCCCAGCAGTTCGGGGTTTGCCTGCAATGCCGAGCGCACTTGGCGGGTCATGTCTTCACGCAGGTCGAACGCATCCAGGAAGCGCTTTTCGGACTGCTCGCGCAGGAACAGGACCTGGCGGGCGAAACCGGCACCGTACTGGTAGGCGTCCATGAATTGACGACGGATGCTTGAGGCCTGGACTTCGCCCTGAGACTCGATGCGAGCCTGGGCAGCTTCAGTCAGCATCTGCATGCTGCTGGCCTTGACCAGGTCGGAGTTGTGTTCCATGCGGTACAACGAAAGTCCTACCAGCAGGGTGACAATGCTCGCGAGGCAAAGTCCGGCCAGCAGGGTGATTTTCCATTGAATGGAAAGTTGTCTGAGCGACATGGCGAAGTCCTTTGAATCAAAAATGATTGAGGCTATCGACTGTAACGGCCGCCAATACTGTTTCTTTATTTAAACGCTCAATTGAAAAGCGTCATTTTCGGATGTTCAGGCGACCCCGTTCGGGGCCCCTGCTTTGACAAGGCGGGGTGTCTGCTTCAGAGTGTGCGCCCTCCATAAAAATACTAATTCGTTCGGCCGGGCCATCCCGTTGCCGAAGCGCACGCTTTTTGTCTGGTTTTCAAGAGGTCTCTGGAATGAATGCAGTAATTGCCGGGGTCGGCATCATGCTGATATTGAGCCTGTCCCGCGTGCATGTGGTGATTGCGCTGATCATCGGTGCCTTGGCCGGCGGGCTGGCAGGTGGTCTTGGTATCGAGGCCACCTTGAAGGCGTTCAACGGTGGCCTGGGCGGTGGTGCAACGGTAGCACTGTCCTATGCATTGCTCGGGGCCTTTGCCGTGGCCATTGCCAAGTCGGGGTTGGCGCACGCACTGGCAGACCGGGCGTTGGCAATGTTCGATCAACAGCGTGGCAATGAAGGCGGCAAGGTCAAATGGTTGCTGATTTCACTGCTACTGGTGGTGGCCATTTCTTCGCAGAACATTCTGCCGATCCATATCGCGTTCATTCCACTGTTGGTGCCGCCACTGTTGTATGTGCTGACCCGGTTGTCGATTGATCGTCGGTTGGTGGCCTGCGTCATGACCTTTGGCTTGATCACGCCCTACATGTTCCTGCCTGTTGGTTTCGGCAACATTTTCCTTAATGAAATTCTGTTGGCGAATGTCAGCCGCAGCGGTGTGGATGTGAGTGGCGTCAACGTGACCCATGCCATGGCCATTCCGGCGGCGGGCATGCTTTTTGGTCTGTTGCTGGCGGTGTTCTTCAGCTATCGAAAAAAACGCGCCTATGACCTGGAAAAGATCGAGCAGGTCGAGCAGGTCGCAGTACGTTACAACCCGCTGACACTGCTGGTAGCCGGCTGTGCCATCGCTGCTGCGTTCATTATCCAGCTATGGCTGGACTCAATGATCATCGGTGCCATGGCCGGTTTCCTGATTTTCTCGCTGTCGGGCATTGTCCGCTGGAAGGAGACTGACGGCCTGTTTACCGAAGGCATGAAAATGATGGCCATGATTGGTTTCATCATGATTGCGGCGTCGGGTTTTGCCGAGGTAATGAAGGCCACAGGCGAGGTGAAAACACTGGTCGAGGCATCGGCGGTCTGGATCGATCACAGCAAAGGGGTCGGTGCATTACTGATGTTGCTGGTTGGGCTGCTGGTCACCATGGGCATCGGCTCGTCGTTTTCCACCGTACCGATCCTGGCGGCGATCTTCGTACCCTTGTGCGTGCAGTTGGGCTTCGATCCTGTGGCTACCGTGTGCATTGTTGGCACCGCTGGCGCCCTGGGTGATGCCGGTTCGCCGGCGTCGGATTCGACCCTGGGGCCAACCTCCGGGTTGAACGTCGATGGTCAGCATCACCATATTTGGGACACGGTGGTTCCAACCTTTATTCACTACAATTTGCCGCTGCTGGCCTTTGGCTGGGTGGCAGCCATGGTGCTGTAGGTCGAACGCGACGGACCATCATTCTTGCGCGTGATACAGCGGGCAATCAAATGGACGTCTCTTTCAGACAAGACAACGGGGCCTTGGTACCTGCGCACCAAGGCCCCGTTGGTGGCCCGCCTTAGAACTGCTCGGCGGACAGCGTGTAGAGCGTCGTGCTGCCAGCGCGAATGCTGGCGTGCAACGAGAGCACGCGTGGCAGCAGGCGCTCAAAGTAGAACGCTGCGGTGGCGAGCTTGGCTTGATAGAAGGCCGGGTCCTGCGCACGGTTCTCGTGTGCGGTGGCTGCCATTCGCGACCACATGTAGGCGTAGGCCACATAGCCAAACATATGCAGGTATTCAACCGACGCAGCACCCACCGCATTCGGGTCCTTGACGGCCTGCTGGCAAAGCCACTGGCTGGTACTTTCAAGTTGGGCCAGGGCTTGCAGCAATGGCTCGCTGAACGGTGCCGCGGTCTCACAGAAGGTGCGAATTTCCCGGGCGAAGATCGCCAGCGACTGGCCGCCATCGGCAACTACCTTGCGACCGAGCAGGTCCAGTGCCTGGATGCCGTTGGTACCCTCGTAGATTTGTGCGATCCGTACATCACGTACCAGCTGTTCCTGGCCCCACTCGCGGATATAGCCGTGCCCACCAAACACTTGTTGGCCCAGCACGCAGCTTTCCAGGCCAGTGTCGGTGAAGAACGCCTTGGCTACGGGGGTCAGCAGTGCGACCAGGCGCTGTGCAGAATCACACTCGGCTGCGTCTTCACCGTATTTGCTGATGTCCAGTTGCTGGCCGACGTAGGTGGCGAAGGCGCGACCACCTTCGGTCAGTGCGCGCATGGTCAGCAGCATGCGCCGCACATCCGGGTGAACGATGATCGGGTCGGCAATCTTGTCTTTCGCCTGCGGGCCTCCGGCGGCGCGGCTTTGCAGGCGGTCGCGGGCGTAGGTGGCGGCATTCTGGTATGAGGCTTCGGCGCAGCCGATGCCCTGGATACCGATGGACAGACGCTCGTAGTTCATCATGGTGAACATGGCGGCCAGGCCACGGTTTTCTTCACCGACCAGGTAACCAATCGCGCCGTCGAAGTTCATGACGCAGGTCGCGGAGGCCTTGATGCCCATCTTGTGCTCTACCGAGCCACAACTGACGGCGTTGGTTGCACCCAGGCTGCCATCCGCGTTAACCATGCGTTTGGGCACCAGGAACAGTGAGATGCCTTTCGGCCCAGCCGGGGCATCGGGCAACTTGGCCAGTACCAGGTGAACGATATTCTCGGTCAGGTCCTGATCGCCACCGGTGATGAAGATCTTGGTACCGCTGATGGCGTAGCTGCCATCGGCCTGAGGTTCAGCCTTGCTGCGGATGATGCCCAGGTCAGTACCGGCATGAGGCTCGGTCAGGCACATGGTGCCAGCCCATTCGCCGCTGTAGAGCGGCGGCAGGTAGGTGGCTTTCAGTGCGTCGCTGGCGTGAGCGTCAATGGCCAGGCAGCAGCCGGCACTCAAGGCCGAGTAAAGGCTGAAACTGCAGTTGGCGGCATACAGCATTTCCTCAAACTGCACGGCCAGCATCTTCGGCATACCCATGCCGCCATACGCCGGGTTCCCGGCCAGGCCTACCCAGCCGCCGTTGCGGTAGGTCTGCCAGGCTTCCTTGAAGCCTTGCGGTGTGGTCACAGCGCCTGCTTCGAAGCCGACACCCTCTTCATCGCCACTGCGGTTGAGCGGGGCAATCAACTGGCCGGTAATCTTCGCCGCCTCCTCAAGGATCGCGTCGGCAGTCTCTGCATCGACCGCGCCGGCCAGTGCTGGCAGGCGGGCCCAGAGGGCAGGGCCCTGGAAAACCTCATGAAGGACGAAGCGCATGTCGCGCAGTGGTGCATTGAACTCAGGCATCGCGGGTCTCGCAGAAATCGGGTGGATAGGGATCAGAGCGCTTTTGCCCAGTCACGCAGCAAGTACTTTTGAATCTTGCCGGTTGAGGTCTTTGGCAGCTCACTGAAAATCACCGTCTTCGGCAATTTGAAACCGGCCAGGTGCTCGCGGCAGAAGGCGATGATCTCGTCTTCGGTGGTGTCCTGGCAGTGGCCTTTCAGGGTGATGTAGGCGCACGGGGTTTCACCCCATTTTTCATCGGGACGAGCGACCACCGCGGCTTCAAGTACCGAAGGGTGGCGGTACAGGGTGTCTTCAACTTCGATGGTCGAGATGTTCTCGCCGCCCGAGATAATGATGTCTTTCAACCGGTCCTTGATCTCGACATAGCCGTCCGGGTGCCAGACAGCAAGGTCGCCGGTGTGGAACCAGTCGCCACGGAACGCCTCGGCAGTGGCAGTCGGGTTTTTCAGGTAGCCTTTCATGACGGTGTTGCCGCGCATGAAGATCTCGCCGATGGTGTTGCCATCACGCGGTACAGGCTCCAGGGTTTGTGGGTCGGCGACCATCAGGCCTTCAAGCGTGACGTAGCGAACGCCCTGGCGTGACTTGATGCGGGCGCGCTCATACAGTGGCTTTTCGTCCCACTCGCTATGCCAGGCACATACGGTGACCGGGCCATACACTTCAGTCAGGCCGTAGACGTGGGTCACCTTGATGCCCATTTCCTCGACCGCGCCAATTACCTTGGCCGGTGGCGCTGCACCGGCAACCATGGCATTGACGGGGTTGTCAATGGCGGCTTTGGCCGTGTCGGGCATGTTGATCAGTGCGTTGAGCACAATGGGGGCACCGCACAGGTGAGTGACCTGATGCTCGCGAATCATGGTCAGGATTTTCTGTGGGTCTACCCGGCGCAGGAACACATGGGTACCGGCCAGGGCAGTGACGATCCATGGATAGCACCAACCGTTGCAGTGGAACATCGGCAGGGTCCAGAGGTAGACCGGGTGGTTGCCCATTGCCCAGGTGATCTGGTTGCCCAGCGAGTTCAGGTAGGCGCCCCGATGGTGGTAAACCACGCCCTTGGGGTTGCCGGTAGTACCGGATGTGTAGTTGAGCGAGATGGCCTGCCATTCGTCTTCCGGCCAGGTCCAGTCGTAGTCCGGGTCGCCTTCAGCGAGGAAGGCCTCGTAATCCAGCGTACTGACCGCACAGCCTTCGCCATACTCCGGGTCATCAACGTCAATGACCAGGGGTGGGTTCTTCAGCAGGGCCAGTGCTGCGGTGATCACCGAGTGGAACTCGCGGTCGGTGATCAGTACCTTGGCTTCGCCATGCTCAAGCATGAACGCGATGGCCTCGTAATCCAGGCGCACGTTAAGGGTGTTCAGTACGGCGCCGATCATTGGCACGCCGAAGTGTGCCTCCAGCATTGCCGGAATGTTGGGCAGCATGACGGCAACGGTGTCGCCTTTTCCGATGCCACGGCCGGCCAGAGCGCTGGCAAGGCGTCGGCACCGGGCATACGTGTCTTGCCAGTTACGGCGGATCGAGCCGTGGATGACGGCAGGATATTGCCCATAGACAGCGGCCGTGCGCTCGATGAAACTCAGGGGAGTAAGGGCAGTGTGATTGACAGAGGCGGGCGCGAGGCCTTGTTCGTAGATCGACATGACAGTGTCCTGTGCAGGAGGCAGCCGCGCTTGGCGAACTGAAACCCCCGTTGGCTGATTGTTAGCTCTGATCAGGTTTCTACAGCGAGATCGTGGCCCGCTGGGTGTCGCATTTTTTACTCGAAACGCCATAGTATATGGAAGCTAGACTATAGCAATATGGTACTTATACTATAAAAAACGGACCTATTCTTGACGCTATCGACGACTGCCTTGTTTGCCAAGGATCCGCAGCCTACGCTCATACTCGATGCAGCGGCGCGGCTGCTCAGCGCTAATCCGGCGTTTGAGGCGCTGGCCCTGGGGCGCTCCCCGGCGACGGTGCTGCCCTCCAACTACGCCGCCTTGATCCAGGCCTGCCTGTTTCAGGATCGGGCTATTGCCGAGGTAGAAGCGCAGGTTGGCGAGCGTATTCTGCTATGGACGCTGATCCCTTCAGATGATTGCCGTCAGGTGATCGCCCGCTGCCGTGACGCGACCGCCGAGCGCCAGAGTGTGCGCGATGCCAGCCAGGCTCGACGGCTCTATCGGCTGATTACCGAGAACACTACCGACCTGATTTCTCGGCACACGCCCGATGGGTGTTTCCTTGATGCGTCGCCGGCATCCTACCGTTTGCTCGGTTACTGGCCTGAAGAGCTGCGTGGTGTTGCCGTGCAGAGCCTGTTTCATCCTCATGACTGCTTGCAGTCGCTACCCCAGGCTGGCGAGGCACTGGAGCAGGATGGTTATCAGACCATGACCTGTCGTGTCCGCCACCGGGATGGCCATTACCGATGGTTTGAGATTGCCAGCCGGGCGATCCGGGAAACCTACACCGGCGCGGTGGTGGAAGTGATCAGTGTTTCCCGTGAGATTACCCTTCGGGTTGAGGCTCAGGAGAACTTGCGACGACTGGCCGAGGTGGTAGAAGCCAACACGGATCTGGTGTTGTTTACCGACCCGGCGGGGCAACTCACCTACCTTAATCGTTCGGCACGGCGTGCACTGGGGCTGGTTGAACAGCAGGCGGCACCGGGCCTTCGTGATGTGCTCGATGATGAGGCCGTGCAGCGCCTGGATGCTGAAGGTTGGCAACAGGCCGAACGCGAGGGCGTCTGGCAGTGCGAAGCGACCTTCAAGCCTTGCGGCGGCGGCAGCCTGTTTCCGGTGTCGCTGGTACTGTTGGCTCATCGTGCCAACGGCGGTGAGCGCTATTACTCGCTGGTGGCGCGGGACATGACGGAGCGCGAACTGCGCGAAGCTCAGCAGCGTCGACATCAGGACGAACTGGCGCATACTGCGCGCTTGGTCACCCTGGGTGAGCTGGCGTCGGGGATCGCCCATGAGATCAACCAGCCGCTGGCCGCCGTGGTGAATTACGCCAGTGCCAGTCAGCGCTATCTGCAGACACTGGAGCACGACCCCAAGGCTGTGCAGCGTGTAGCCCAGGGCTTGCAGCGGATCAATGAACAGGCCACTCATGCGGCTGAAGTGATCAAGCGCCTGCGTGCCTTTTTGCGCAAGGAGCCGCGCCGCCTGCAAGCCTTGCATATCGCCGAGGTTGCCCGTGAAGCCGTGCGCTTGTGTGCGTGGGAAGCCAATCAAGCACAGGTGACGATCGACCAGCGTATGGCGCACAATCTGCCGCCGGTTTACGCCGACCGCATCCTCCTTGAGCAGGTCTTGCTCAATCTGCTGCGCAATGCGTTCGAGGCTAACCGCGAGCAACAGCCCGGGCGGCCTTCTCGTGTGCTGCTGAGTGCTGTACTAGAGGCAGGGTGGTTGACGATCCGGGTGTGCGACCAGGGGCCGGGTGTGGCTGCGGAGCGGCTCGACGGCATCTTCACCCCGTTCAATACCAGCAAGCCGGAGGGGCTTGGCTTGGGTTTGAGCATGAGCCGCAGTATCGTCGAGGGTTTTGGTGGAACGCTGCAGGCCAGTCCGGGCGATGGCGGCGGATTGATTCTGTGTTGTCGGCTGGCGCCGGCAGCTACTGTCTGAACAAGAGGTCTTGATGCAGGAACCGAAGGTTTACGTGGTCGATGACGATCAGGGCATGCTCGATTCCACGGTCTGGCTGTTGGAGTCGGTGGGCCTTCAGGCATTGCCGTTCACCAGTGGCCAGGCCTTTCTGGATGCCTGTGACGCGTGTCTGCCAGCGTGTGTGCTGCTTGATGTGCGAATGCCAGGTATGGGCGGGCTAAGCGTGCAGGAAGCGTTGCGGGCGCGTGGGCTCGATTTGCCCATCATCTTTCTCAGCGGTCATGCCGATGTGCCGATCGTGGTACGAGCCTTCAAGGCCGGGGCCTGTGATTTCATCGAAAAGCCTTACAACGATCAGCTGTTGCTGGACAGCGTTCAAGATGCTCTGGGGCGTTCTCATCGTGCGCAGGCTGGCAGCAGCCAGCGTGATGCGGTGCAGGCACGCATTGACAGCCTTACCCCGCGTGAACGTGATGTGTTCCTGCCGTTGGTGCAAGGGTTTACCAACCGGGAAATTGCTGAGCAGTTGGCTGTCAGTGTGAAGACGGTCGACTTGTACCGCTCTCGGGTCATGAAGCGCATGCAGGCCGAACACCTGCCGGAGTTGGTGGGCATGGCGATTGCCTGTGCACAGGTCGACCCGCTGCAACTGCGCGGGCCCTGACGGTCGCGCAGTTGTTGCTTGCAGGCGTTAGCCGCGACGTCCCAGCAGCAGGCCGACGATCAGGCCGACCCCGGCCGAAATCGCTACGGTCTGCCAAGGGTGGCCACCGATGTAGGTTTCAGTCGCTTCGACGACCGGTTTCGCACGCTCACCGACAGCGTTCATCGCATGGCGCGCCTGCTTGAGTTTCTGGCCGACCTGGGTTCGCAAGGTCTCGGCCTCTTCGCCAACCAGCGTGGCGCTGTCTCTCAGCAGTTTTTCCGATTCTTCAATCAGCGCCTGCAACTCACTGAAGGCCTGATCCTTGATCTGCTCGGTATCGGCTTGCACAGTGATTTTCCTGGCCATGAACGCTTCCTCTATAGGGGTGAACATTGATCAATCGATGCTGGCGGCGCGTAAAGTTGCAGGGGTTTGGCCGACGCCAGCGGCTACAGTGTAAGATAACGCCCATTTTCAAGCGGTAGGAAGTCCTCATGAGTTTCAATCTGGCCAACAAGAGTTTTGCCGAACGGGCACAGATCGAAGACGAGAAGTCCCGGCTGTTCGAACTCTGGCAGACCAGCCTGGGCAAAGCCAAGGGCGAGGCTGCACGACTGATCGGCGAAAAGCCACGCCGCAAGGGCAAGTGGGCCGAGTGGGTGCGTACGGAGCTGGACGGCATGTCGCCGCCCGAATACGCCAACATGGTGCGCAGTGAAGTCAACAAGCTGATGGCTGCGTCACGCTGACGTTGGCGACAGCCGTATCTACAACCTTGCAAAGCCTGCGGCTACCAGACACTGCTTGTGGGTTCTGGCAGGTTCAGGCGCCCGCGGTTGGTAAAGCGCATGGTACCCTGTGGCCCGCTGGCCAGTTTGCCGCGTAACTCGTACGGCAGGCCATCGAGGCTGCGCGCCTGACCTAATCCATACGCCTGGCGCAGCATGGAAAAGGCGGTGATGCTTACCGGTACCACCAGTATGTCCTCGCTGTACCGAGCAACGCTGCCGCGCTGATTACTGACCCCGGCTGCCAGTGGTTGACCATTGACCTCAAGGTTCAGGGCGATGCCGTTGTAGTTGATAGGCGTTTCGTTGGGGTTCTGGATACGCAGCTTGACGGCCATGCGCAGTTCAAGCTCTTGTCCTGGTAGCGGTTCGATACCGATGACGCTGATGTTTACCGGGTCACGCCCCTGAAACAGCGCGCACGCGCTCAAGGCCAGGATCAGCAGCACGCTCAAGGTTTGACGCAAGGTACGGAACATGGGCAGTCCTCGGTAATAGGGCACAGGCTCAGTGTGGCAAATACACCGGGGTGGTGGTAGTCGATGTGAACAGCAAACCACAGGTTTGTCGCTGAACCTGTAGTGTTCCGAGCTATCCAACGATTGGGCGCAACGCGTTGTGGAGGTGATTCGATGAACACATCATGGCTAGGCGTGCAGGTGCTTGGCTTGAGTCTGTTGCTGGCGGCAACCGCGCAGGCGCAACCGGCTGCTCCGTTGTACCTGGCTGCGCAACCCGATAATCCTTATAACAGCCCGATCCGCAGAGCCAACCCGAACAGCCGACAAGGTAGCGTGCCGGCCACGCCGCCGGTCCCTGCACCGTCTACCCAGCCCAATCCGCGCCCGCCGACCCTGGAAAACCGGGGTATCGGTAATGGCGATAACCTGCGCCGGGAACAGCAGGTGCCGAATCTGGAGCCTTCGCGTCCGCCGCGCGACTCCATTCGTGCACCGTAACTGCACTGAGGGCAGGGGAAGGCTGGCGCTCAGGCACTGCACGGCGGTAGGCTTGGCGTTTTGCCTGAGACGCTCCTGATGTCTGGCTTCAGCGAAGCTTCACCGTTGCAGTTCTACCAACAGGCTGTCGCCTGTAACGGCTTTGTCGCCGATGCAGCCCAACTGCAGGCGGCGACAGCCCTGCAAGCCTGTTTCGACGCTGTAGAACAGGGTGCGTCAGCACGTGGCGTCTACCTGTGGGGGCCGGTGGGGCGTGGCAAAACCTGGCTGATGGACCAGTTTCATCGCAGCCTGAAGCAGCCGGCACGGCGCCAGCATTTTCACCACTTCATGCGTTGGGTGCACCAGCGTCTGTTCCAGCTCAACGGTACGGCTGATCCGCTACGGGCCTTGGCGCGCGCTTTGGCTGACGAGATCCGGGTGCTCTGCTTCGACGAGTTGTTCGTCAACGATATTGGTGATGCGATCATTCTGGGTGGACTGTTCCAGGTGCTGTTCGATGAGGGGGTGGTCATCGTTGCCACCTCTAACCAGCCACCGCAGCAGCTCTACCATGATGGCTTCAACCGTGAGCGCTTTCTGCCGGCCATCGCGGCGATCGAGCAGCATATGCAGGTCGTCGCTGTGGACGGCGGGCAGGATCACCGCCTGCACCCTGGGGTGGCCAAACAGCGCTATTGGGTGCGCCAGCCTGGCGAGAGCAGTGTACTGGGGGCGGTGTTTGCGAGCCTTTGTGGTGATGCCCAATGGTCAGCCGAACCCCTGCGCGTAGAGCACCGTAGCGTGCAGGTAGTGCAGCGCAGCGACCAGGTGCTCTGGTGTCGCTACGCCGACCTGTGCGAGCAGCCGATGGCCGCGCCGGAATTCATGGCCTTGTGCGACCGCTTCCAGGCGATTCTGCTTGGCGAGGTGCCTGCCCTCGGCGCGGCTCAGCGCCCGGCAAAAATTGCCCGGGGTACTGAGGACGGGGTTGAGCAGGTTGCTGCAGGTGACCGCGAGTTGCCACAGTTATCGGTACAGGATGATGGTGTGCGGCGTTTCATTGCATTGGTCGATGAATGTTACGACCGTCGGGTGGCGTTGTACCTGGAGGCGCAGGTACCGCTGGAAGCGCTCTACACTCAAGGGTATCTCGAGTTCCCGTTCCGGCGTACGTTGAGTCGCTTGCGGGAGATGCAACTGCAACGCTTCTGTTGAGGAGCCGATCATGGCCGAGCCACTGTCGCACCACCTGCTGACCATGGCCTACAACAATGCCTGGGCCAATCACCGCTTGTACAAAGCCTGTCAGCAATTGACTCAGGATGATTTCGTCGCGCCACGCTGCGGTTTTTTTCCATCGATCAAGGCAACGCTTGAGCACATTCTGCAGGTCGACACGTTCTACCTTCAGGCCTTGGAGCGTGAGCACCGTGGCGAGCCGCCGGACATCGAGGCAGAAGGGCTCTTCGAACCACTGGAGGCGTTTGAGAGCTGTGACCAATTGCAGCGCGAGCAGGCGCAGGTCGATCATCGGCTGATCGCCTACTGCAGCCAGTTGCACGATCATCAATTGCAGCGTGAAGTCAGTATCGTGCGGCCTGACCGTGTGCAGTGTGAGCAGCGCTTGCGTCTGCTGGCGCACCTGTTTCAGCACCAGATCCACCACCGTGGCCAGGTGCACGCCATGCTTGCCGAAACCGAAGTGCCGCCGCCGCAACTCGATGAGTTTTTCTGTGCGCAGGAGTCTGAGCTAAGGGCTCAGGACTTTGCCGAACTGGGCTGGACAGAGGAGCAGATCTGGGGCTAGTGCGGTGCCAGTATCAACGGTGTATCCAGCCAAGGGTGAGCAGCGCAAGTATCAGGTAGCGACCACCCTTGGCCACACTGACGAGTAACAGGAAGCGCCAGAACGGCTCACGCATTACCCCGGCAATCAGGGTTAGCGGGTCGCCGATCACCGGCATCCAGCTCAGCAACAGCGACCATTGACCGTAACGTTGGTAGCGCTGCTGGGCCTTGTCCAGTTGCTCGGGCTTGAACGGAAACCAGCGTTTGTCGCGTAGCTGTTCGATACCGCGGCCCAGCAACCAGTTGACGATCGAACCCAGCACATTACCGAGTGTGGCAATCAGTAGCAGGCTGAGCACCGCATTGGGCTCGCCAATCAGCAAACCCACCAATACGGCTTCGGACTGCATGGGCAGCAGCGTCGCTGCCGCAAAAGCACTGAGAAACAGCCCCCAGTGGCTGAGCATGAACACGCGATCAGTACGTAGCGACCACTTCGTCAGTGCCGTCCTTGGTCAGGCCGATGACCTGGTAGGCGTCTTTGTGGTCTCCCATTTCCATGCCGGGTGACCCCATTGGCATGCCTGGGACGGCCAGGCCTTTCAGGTCGGAGCGCTTGGCCAGCAGTTTGACCTGTTCGGCGGGTACGTGGCCCTCGACGAACTTGCCGTCGATCACACCGGTGTGGCATGAGGCCAGGCGGGGGGCAACGCCCAGGCGTTCCTTGACCGCGCTCATGTTCGGCTCGACATGGTCATTGACCGTGAAACCGTTGTCACGCAGGTGGCTGATCCATTCCTTGCAGCAACCGCAGTTGGGGTCGCGGTAGACATCAATGGTCTGGCCGGCTTGAGTCAGGGGGCTGAAGGCCAGCAGGCCAAACAGGGCGATTTTCTTGGTCAGCATGGTTAATCTCCAGATCCAGACGCTGGTGTGTCACGTGTGTTCGAGTGCCCAGCGGTTAGCCGGCAGAATAGCGGAATTGGCGTTCAGGTGCAGCGTGGCCTGTTGCCGCTGGCTCATCCCCCGGTGTGGCGAAGCGGGAGACAGCGATCACGCTGAGGGCTCGATTCTAGCCCGTTTGGCCTGTCAGAAAGCTGAGCGTTGGATTACAGGTTTGTAAGGTGTTGTCAGCGGCCTGATCGGGGCGTTAGCCTTAATTAAGCAAAGGTTATTTGGGCAAGGGGTTTTCATGCAGCAAGTCATCGTCATAACCGGCGCAAGCCGTGGCATCGGTGCCGCTACCGCACGTCTTGCGGCGCTTCAGGGCTATCGGGTTTGCATCAACTATCACGCCGACGATGAGGCGGCCGAGCGTGTGTTGGCTGAGGTCCGTGAGTTGGGTGCCGAGGCGATTGCCGTTCGCGCCGATGTCAGTGTCGAAGATGAAGTCATCCAGTTGTTTCATCGGGTCGACAGTGAGTTGGGGCGGGTGACGGCGCTGGTCAACAACGCCGGGACCATCGGGCACACCAGCCGGCTTGAGGACATGTCCGAGTTCCGTCTGCTCAAGCTGATGAAGACCAATGTGGTGGGGCCGATGCTTTGCGCCAAACACGCGCTGCAGCGTATGTCGACCCGCCATGGCGGGCTGGGGGGCAGTATCGTGAACGTATCTTCGGTGGCTGCCCGGCTCGGTTCGCCCAACGAGTATGTCGATTATGCCGCCTCCAAAGGTGCGCTCGACACGTTTACCGTGGGGCTGGCCAAGGAGGTCGCGAGTGAGGGTGTGCGGGTCAACGCCGTGCGTCCTGGCTACATTCACACCGATTTCCACGCGCTCAGTGGCGACCCGGACCGGGTCAGTACGCTGGAGGCCAGCCTCCCCATGGGGCGCGGCGGGCGGGCTGAAGAAGTGGCCGAGGCCATTATCTGGTTGCTGTCGGACAAGGCGTCCTATTCCACCGGCAGTTTTATCGAGTTGGGGGGTGGGCGCTGACGCGCCTGCAGATCAGAACGAGCGGACGATTCGCCCCAGTGTCTCCATGGCCTTTTCCGATTGCTCGGTCCAAGGGCTGCCGTAGTTCAATCGTATGCAGTTACGAAAGCGCTGAGTGGCTGAGAAAATCGGCCCCGGTGCAATGCTGATACCTTGTGCCAAGGCCATCTGAAAGAGCTTCAGAGAGTCCATCTGCTCTGGCAATTCCAGCCACAGGAAGTAGCCTCCATCCGGGTGGCTGACCCGCGTTTGTGCCGGGAAATGCCGGGCAATGGCCGCGAGCATGGCGCTCTGCTGTTCTTCCAGGGCATAGCGCAGTTTGCGCAGGTGGCGGTCATAGCCGCCGTGCTGCAGGTAGTCGGCAATGGCCGCCTGCGCCGGCATTGAGGCGCACAGCGAGGTCATCAGCTTGAGCCGTTCGATCTTCTGGGCGTAGCGTCCGGCGGCCACCCAGCCGATGCGATACCCCGGTGCCAGGCTTTTGGAGAAGGAACCGCAGTGCATCACCAGGCCATCGGTGTCGAACGCCTTGGCCGGTTTCGGTGCCTGTTGGGCATAGTAGAGTTCGGCGTAGACGTCATCCTCAATCAGCGGCACCTGATGCTGACGCAGCAGTTCCACCAACTGTTTCTTCTTCTCCTCCGGCATGCTGGCGCCCACCGGGTTCTGAAAATTGGTCATGCACCAGCAGGCTTTTACCGGATGCCGCTCCAGTGTCTGGGCGAGGACGCCAAGGTCGATGCCTTCGCGTGGGTGAACGGGAATTTCCACGGCCTTGAGTTTCAACCGTTCAAGAATCTGCAGGCAGGCGTAGAACGCCGGCGCCTCGATCGCTACCAGATCGCCGGGTTCGGTGACGGCTTGCAGGCACAGGTTCAGCGCCTCCAGGGCGCCGTTGGTGATCAGCAGCTCCTCCATCGGCAGCATCAAGCCGCCGACCATATAGCGCAGGGCTATCTGCCGCCGCAGTTGCGGGTTGCCTGGCGACAGGTCGGTGACCACCATGCGTGGGTCCATTTCCCGGCTGGCGCTGGCCAGCGAGCGGGCCAGGCGCGGCAGAGGGAACAGGTTCGGGCTGGGGAAGGCCGAGCCGAAGGCGACGGTTTGCGGGTCTTTGATCGAGTCGAGGATGGAGAACACCAGTTCGCTGACGTCAACTTCGGTGGACTCGGTGGCCTGCTCGATGATCTGCGGCTCATTGAACTGGCGTGGCGCGTGGGCATTAACGAAATAGCCGGAACGTGGTCGGGCGCGGATCAGCCCGCGACGCTCCAGCAGGTAGTACGCCTGGAACACCGTGGACGGGCTGACGCCGTGGGCCTGGCTGGCATAGCGCACCGACGGTACTCGCTGGCCAGGGCCGAGCACCCCGGAACGGATCAGTTCGGCAATATCGTCGGCGAATTTCTCGTAGCGTTTCATCATGGCTCGGCAGGTTCTGGGTACACGGAGTGTATGTGATCAGCGGTTCAAAGGCGCAACAAAGCGGCTGCGGGCCACGCTGCGTACGTTGGGTTCATCGCTGTCGACAACCTCGAAACTGATCTCCTGGGCGCTGCTGTCCGGACGGTCGGCGAGCATGGCCACCGAGACCGGCAAGTCGCTGATCTCGCCCGGTGCCAGGTTGAACTCGCTCTGGCCGTGGAGCACGAAGCCTTCGCTGTCGACCAGGCGCAGGCGGTAATGCTGGCGCTGCTGGGTTTTGTTGATGACCTTGAGGGTGTAGATGTTCTCGATCTGCCCCAGGTTGTTTTCCCGGAACAGGCCGCGGTCCTTGCTGACATCGAGCGAGACCATTGGGCGCTGGTTCAAGGCAATCACCAGGGCACCGATCATCACCACCAGTACGGTGCAGTAGCCGAGCAAGCGTGGGCGCAGCCAATGGGTTTTGCCCCCTTGCAGGGTGTGTTCGGACTTGTAGCCGATCAGGCCACGGTCATAGCCCATCTTGTCCATGATCGAGTCGCAGGCGTCGATGCAGGCCGCACAACCGATGCACTCCATTTGCAGGCCATCGCGGATGTCGATACCGGTGGGGCAAACCTGTACGCACATATGGCAGTCGATGCAGTCGCCCAGGCCCTTGGCCTTGTGGTCGACGTCTTTCTTGCGTGGGCCGCGTGATTCGCCGCGACGCGGGTCATAGGTGACGGTCAGGGTGTCTTTGTCGAACATCACGCTCTGGAAGCGTGCGTAGGGGCACATGTGCATGCAGACGGCTTCACGTAGCCAGCCAGCATTGATGTAGGTCGCCCCGGTGAAAAACAGCACCCAGAACAGGCTGACGCCGCCCAGTTGCAAGGTGAAAAGTTCTTCGGCCAATGGCCGAACCGGCGTGAAGTAGCCAACAAAGGTCAGCCCGGTCAGCAGGCTTATGGCCAGCCACAGGGTGTGCTTGGCTGAACGGCGGGCCAGCTTGTTCAGGCTCCAGGGCGCAGCATCCAGTTTGATTCGCTGGTTGCGCTCGCCTTCGGTGATCTTCTCGCACCACATGAAGATCCACGTCCAGGAGCTTTGCGGGCAGGTATAGCCGCACCAGATGCGCCCGGCAAACACGGTAATGGCGAACAGGCCAAAGGCGCAGATGATCAGCAATGCCGAGAGCAGGATGAAATCCTGCGGCCAGAACGTCGCACCGAAAATATGGAACTTGCTTTCAGCCAGGTCCCAGAGCACGGCCTGACGACCGCCCCAGTTCAACCAGACCGTGCCGAAAAACAGCAGGAAAAGAAAGCCGGCACCGCCGATGCGCAGGTTGCGGAACAGGCCGGTGAAGCTGCGGGTGTGGATGTGTCCGTCGCTGCTGGCGGCCTTCTTCTTGACGGGGGAGGGCTCGGCAATCTCAACGATCTGGACGGGGATTCTATCGCTCATGGTTCGTCGCTCATCAGGCCTCGATCAGGCCAGAGCACTATGGCGAGCGTTCTGTTTGCATAACAGGCTCAGGTATTGCGATAAAAACCGTATCAGATTCAGTCGGGTGGGTGCGCAGGCCGCAGATTGCCTGGCTCGGGCCGTTGTGCGCGACGTGCCTGCGACTATCCACCGCACCCGTTGCAGAGGCGTGGATCTGTGGGCGATTTTTGAGGATGCAGGAAGCACTGAGGGGAGCCTAGGCTCCCCTCAAAGATTGTTGCGTGCTCTTTTTATTATTGTGAGGGTGGCCTTTTGTTGTTTTTGTCGGCCACGACCTCTGTGTTGCGGGCGATCCCCATCCGGGATCAAGAGCAAACGTATTTTTTTGAGCGCTGATCTGCTTTCATCATTGCTGATACAACCTGACGGGCGCTACCTTGGGGTAGTTTTATTGTTCTCTGCCTGGTCGTGGGGCACGCCCCCGAAAAGCACATCATCTCCAAAAAAATCTGTTAGCTGCGTCTCTGCCGTGGTTGTTCTTGTTATGCCAGAGTCGTTACGTCTTATTTTTATTGGGTTGTCGCATTTTTTATTGTTGTTGTACCGAACATATAGCAGGTGGCGTGCCAACTTTTTAAAACCCAATAAAATCAATGGTTTAGAGATTTTGTTGAAAAGGTTGGCCGGGAGAATTTGTCGATTTGTTTCTGTGTTACCCGTTTTTTCCCTGAAAAATGTGGGGGCGGTAACACTGGCTGCGAGGCCGGCTGTTACCGCCACGGGATTACTGGGCGTTACGTGCACGCGCAACACGTGAACCGCTGGCGCGGCCCAGAACGTTGCTGATCCGCTGGCCGGCTGCAATCAGTGTGTCCAGGTCGATACCGGTCTTGATGCCCAGGCCCTGAAGCATGTACAGCACATCCTCACTGGCCACGTTACCGCTGGCGCCCTTGGCATAAGGGCAGCCACCCAGCCCTGCGACCGAGCTGTCGAACACGGCAATCCCTTCCAGCAGGCTGGCATAGACGTTGGCCAGTGCCTGGCCATAGGTGTCATGGAAGTGCCCGGCCAGTTGTGCTCGTGGGACCTGCGCACCAACCACCTCGAACATCCGGCGGGTTGCGCCTGGGGTGCCGGTACCGATGGTGTCACCCAGCGAGACTTCATAGCAGCCCATGTCGTAAAGCTCGCGGGCCACCGGGGCCACTTGCTCGGCGCTTACCGCACCTTCATAGGGGCAGCCCAGTACACACGACACATAGCCGCGTACGCGCACGCCGTGCTGTCGTGCGGCTTCCATGATCGGTACGAAGCGTTGCAGGCTCTCGCTGATCGAGCAGTTGATGTTGCGCTGCGAGAAGGCTTCAGAGGCCGCCGCGAATACCGCGACCTCCTTGACTCCGGCGGCCAGTGCGTCCTCGAAACCGCGCAGGTTCGGTGCCAGGGCGGCGTAGGTCACGCCGGCTTTTTGTTTGATGTGCGCGAACACATCGGCGGAACCCGCCATTTGCGGTACCCACTTCGGTGAGACAAAGCTGCCGACTTCAATGTAACCAAGCCCCGCAGCAGTCAGGTCATCGACCAGCTGTACCTTGTCTGCCACGCTGATCGGCTGGGCTTCGTTCTGCAGGCCGTCGCGTGGGCCGACTTCGACCAGGCGGACATTCTCGGGCATTGTCATTGGGAAGGTTCCTGTGAGGCCTCAACGGCGCTTTTCTGATTGTTCAGGGTGGTTGCCAGCGCCTGTATGCAGCGCTCTTCGGCGGTGTCCAGTTCCAGTTGCATCTGTTGGATGTCGAGTAACTGCTGCTCAAGCTGGGCGCGCCGCTCGGCAATCTTTGCCAACATGCTGTTGAGCTGCTTCTGGTTACCGCTGCTGGGGTCGTAGAGCTCGATCAGCTCGCGGCACTCTGCCAGCGAAAAGCCGATTCGCTTGCCACGCAGGATCAGCTTCAGGCTGACTTTGTCGCGGGCCGTATAGATACGCTCCAGGCCCCGGCGTTCGGGGCTGAGCAGTCCTTGCTCCTCATAAAAGCGAATGGCACGGGTGGTAATGTCCAGTTCGCGGGAAAGGTCGGAAATACTGTAGGTCTGGCTACTCATGGCAAGGCTCGACTAGGTGCATGCGCTAAACCTAAAGGCAGCTTTACGTATACGTCAAGCTGGATCGTGATTGTGCACGCGACAGGGTTTGAGTTCAGGCGTGTACGGGCTGCGTTTCTTGCGCAACGACCCGTTGGCACAACTCGATGATCTGCTCGCGCATCCAGCGGTTGGCGGGGTCCTGGTCCGTGCTCTCATGCCAGTACAGGTGGGTTTCCAGCGGCGGAACATCGTTGACCGGCAGTGGTGTGAAATTCAGGTGATGGAGGCGAGCAAAGCGTTCTGGCACGGTCATCACCATGTCGGTCTGCTGCAACACCTGCGAGGCCATCAGGTAATGTTGTGAACGCAGGGCGATCTTGCGTTGCAAGCCCATCTTGCCCAGTGCCAGGTCGACATAGCCCAGGCCGTTGCGGCGGCTGGAAATGTGGATGTGGGTCAGGCCCATGTATTCATCCAGGCTGAGTGTGTCTTTGGCCAGCGGGTGGCCCTCGCGCATAGCGCAGACGTACTGGTCTTGCATCAGTTTTACATGACGCACTTGCGGGTCTGTGTTGAGCGGCGCGTCGACGGCGAAGTCAAGGCGCCCGGCCGCCAGCTCCTTGGTGGTCTCTCGGCGTTTGCAGAGGAAACTTTCGATGGCCACGGCCGGGGCCAGACGCCGCAGGCGTTGGAACAAGGGGGGCAGAATCACCGCTTCGGTCAGGTCCGTCATGCTGATACGGAAGGTCTTGTTCGCCTGCAGGGGGGTGAAGATCCGGCTCTCCTGTACCGACACACGCAGCAACGACAGGGCGTTACGCACCGGGCCGATAATGTTCTGGGCCATGGGGGTAGGCACCATGCCCTGAGCGGTACGCACGAACAAGGGATCATTGAAGGTATCACGCAGCCGTGCCAGGGCGTTGGAGACCGCTGGCTGGGTAATGCCGACGATCTGCCCGGCGCGGGTCAGGTTGGCTTCGGTGTAGATCGCATCGAAGACGATAAACAGATTGAGATCGACCTTGTTCAGGTTCATGGGCGCTGCTCTTGTAGGTGTTATCTGCTGATCATATATCGCTTATGAATGTTTATACACGGCGAGAATAGGCTAGGTGGATTTTGGCCGGTGAACTACAGTCTGCTCAGCCCCCTTTTTTACGCAGAAGGTACTGCCGATGGATTTCGCCTATTCACCCAAGGTCCAGGCATTGCGCGAGCGCGTCACGGCGTTTATGGATGCCTATGTTTACCCGGCCGAAGCGGTCTTCGAGCGTCAGGTCGCCGAGGGTGATCGCTGGCAGCCGACTGCAATCATGGAGGAACTCAAGCGCAGGGCTCAGGCTGAAGGCCTGTGGAACCTGTTCTTGCCTGAGTCGGAACTGGGGGCGGGGCTGACCAACCTGGAATATGCGCCGTTGGCCGAAATCATGGGCCGCTCATTGCTGGGGCCGGAGCCATTCAACTGCTCTGCGCCGGACACCGGCAACATGGAAGTACTGGTGCGCTATGGCAGTGAGGCGCATAAGCAGCAGTGGCTGGCGCCCTTGTTGCGTGGCGAGATTCGTTCTGCGTTCGCCATGACCGAGCCGGACGTGGCATCTTCTGACGCCACTAATATGCAAGCCACGGCGGTGCGCGATGGCGACGAGTGGGTGATCAATGGGCGCAAATGGTGGACCTCCGGCGCCTGTGATCCGCGTTGCAAGGTCATGATCTTCATGGGCTTGAGCAACCCGCAAGGGCCTCGTCATCAACAGCATTCGATGATTTTGGTGCCTACCGATACCCCCGGGGTGAACATTGTCAGGCCGTTGCCGGTGTTCGGTTATGACGATGCGCCCCATGGTCATGCTGAAGTGCTCTTCGAGAATGTCCGCGTACCCTACGACAACGTGTTGCTGGGTGAGGGCCGGGGGTTTGAGATTGCCCAGGGCCGTCTCGGCCCAGGCCGCATTCACCACTGCATGCGTTCGATCGGTATGGCCGAGCGCGCCCTGGAACTGATGTGCAAGCGTTCAGTGGCGCGCAACGCCTTTGGCAAACCGCTGGCGCGGCTGGGCGGTAACATCGACAAGATCGCTGATTCGCGGATGGAGATCGACATGGCCCGACTGTTGACCCTCAAGGCGGCCTACATGATGGACACGGTGGGTAACAAGGTGGCCCGCAGCGAGATCGCCCAGATCAAGGTGGTGGCACCAAACGTTGCGTTGAAGGTGATCGATCGGGCCATTCAGATACATGGCGGGGCTGGTGTTTCCGGTGACTTCCCGCTGGCCTACATGTACGCCATGCAGCGCACGTTACGATTGGCCGATGGCCCGGATGAGGTCCACCGCGCCGCGATCGGCAAGTACGAGATCGGCAAGTACGTACCGCGCGAGCCACTTCGCAGCGAGCCTCAGTAAACCCAGACCTCGACCCGGCGGTTGCGGATTCGGCCTTCGTCCTGGTCGTTCGTCGCCACCGGCAGTTCGGCGCCCAGGCCAAGGATCTCCCGAGCGGTCACGCCTTGCCGGGCCAGCTCGCGGCGCACGGCCATGGCGCGCAACTTGGACAGCAGGGTGGCGCGCGCCGGGTCGCTCTTGGCATCGCCGAACCCCACCAGGCTGATCTTCTGGTCGAGCTTGCCGGTGCGCTTGAGGTACGCGACCACCCGTTGCAGATCGGCTTGCGCCTTGTTGTCCAGCGTGGCGCTGCCTTCGGCGAAACGAAAGTTCACCGAGAGCCGTTGTGCCTGTTCAAGCAGGCCTCGATAAGCCGCAGGCATCTCGGCATTGGCCCTTACCGGCATCGCCTGGATGGTCTGGGCAATGAAGCCGCTGGCGGTGACGATGGCCTGGCCGGGTTCGCTTTGTGCAAAGCGAATCAGCGCCTGGGCCCAGGGGTTGTGCTGGCCGGGTGGCAGGTAGAAATACAGCCGACGGGCCAGCGGATAATCTTCGCTGGCGATCAGCCCGGGTGTCGGCAACATCGCACTCGCCGCACCGTCGGCGATGGCCAGGACTTTGGCGCCATGCACTGAACTCAGGCTGCTGAAACCGATTGCCTGGCGATCACGACGGACTTCGGCGGCCAACTGCTCACCCGATTCAAACCGTGCGGTACCGGTTGCCAGCGTCAGATCATGGGGGTCGAGTACCAGGCTCTTGAACGTTTCGAACGTACCGGAGCGATCGTCGCGAGCGTACAAACGGATCGGCCCGCTGCCCAGACCTAGCGCGTCCCAGGTCGTAATGCGGCCTGCGAAAATTTTTGCCAACTGTTCGGTCGTCAATTGTGGCAAGGGATTGTCCGGGTGGACGATCACCGCCATGCCATCAAGGGCGATCACCTGCTCGGCCTCGGCACTTTTCAGATCGCCAAGCGCTTCTAGGTCGACCAGTTCGCTGTCTTTGATCGGGCGCGAGGCCGCCGCGAGGTCGGCGTCACCGTTTTTAAGCGCGGTAAAACCGGTGCTCGACCCGTGGGCCGCAATATTCACCTGGATCAACTCGCCCTGAGCAGTGTGGCCTTGTACCTGAACTTCGTTGGCAACCGTGCCGGGCAGTGTCTGGATGTCCTGCACGCCTTGCGCTTGCAGCATGCCGCGCACCAAGGCTGGCGCCAGCACACTGCCGATGGTGTTGGAGCCCTGCAGGCGCAGTACCGTTTGCCCGGCGTGCGCTGCGATGGGGAGGGCGGCTAACAGGCTGAGGAGCAGCCGAAAAACAAGGGGGAACATGCCAGTGGGTGCTCGCGGCTAGAGGTCGTGCCGGGAGATTAAGACAATACGATGACCGCAAGATGACGAAGGCTCAGAGGATTTTGGCTGAATGGTACGCCGGCAACATTGGTACTACCCTCTGAGAAACACGCATTTTGCGTGGTTCCCTGTGGCCAAACGCCTGACGTGAGGATCGACCGATGCTGCAACGGCTAAGCGTGACGTTACTGGTGTCTTCCTTTGCACTGCTTGCGGCGTGTGCGACGCACGTCGACAGTACCAGTGAGGCATCATTTTCTGCGTCGATGGTGGCCATGAGTCAGGGCTTGGACCTGGAGCAGAAAGCGGCGTTTGATCGGGCGCTGACAGTGGTCAGGGAAGCATACGGGCTTGACCGGGCGCGAATGGCCAAGGCACTGGATGGCAAGGACGCCGAGGATGTCCTGGACCTTGCTGCGGATATCCGTGAAAAACAGGATGAGGCGGCCCTGGCGCAAGCCGAAAAGGATCAGGCTGCTCATCTTGAGTCATCGAAGGCGAACCTTGCGCAGTACACGGAACACTGTGAAGCGCTTGAAGCCAAGCGCCTCGCCGAGGATCCGGACAGCCGCGGCCCCAGTCGCTTTGAGGCACACGTGTGTGCGTCCGCAGACAACTACGAACGGACGGTCGACAATCTTGAAGAGATGACGGCGCAGCAGTACAAGGACGCCGATAAAGACACGATCAGCCAGCTCAAGCTGGACTGAACATCGGCGTTGTCTGCCACCGGGTGTCGGTGGGGTGCCTTGGCGTTCGCGGTGTTTGCATCGCGGGCAAGCCCGCTCCCACATGTGGGATGCAGGCAAGCCAGGCGCGGGGCTTAGCTCAATTCCAGCCAGATCGGTGCGTGGTCCGAGGGCTTTTCCATGCCGCGCAGTTCGTAGTCGACGCCCGCATCCTTGAGCCGTGGCAGCAGCCCTTGAGAGGTCATGATCAGGTCGATGCGCAGGCCACGCTTGGGTTCATCCTCGAAACCACGGCTGCGGTAGTCAAACCAGCTGAAACGGTCGCAAACGTCAGGGTTCAGGTGGCGGAAGCTGTCGACCAGGCCCCAGTTTTTCAGCCGTGCCATCCACTCGCGCTCTTCCGGCAGGAAGCTGCATTTACCGGTCTTGAGCCAGCGCTTGGCGTTGTCCGGGCCGATACCAATGTCGCAGTCTTCCGGGGAGATGTTCACGTCGCCCATCACCACCAAGGGCTGCTGGTTCTGGAACTGGCTTTCAAGCAGGGTTTGCAGGTCGTTGTAGAAACGCTGTTTGGCCGGAAATTTGGTGGGGTGGTCGCGACTTTCACCCTGGGGGAAGTAGCCGTTCATGATGGTGATCGGTGTGCCATCGACGTCGGCGAAGGTGCCCCAGATGAAACGGCGCTGGGCGTCTTCCTCGTCGGTACTGAAGCCCTTGAACAGGCTCAATGGCGCTTGGCGCGAGAGCAGGGCGACGCCGTAGTGGCCCTTTTGACCATGGAAGTTCACGTGGTAGCCCAGCGCCTGAACTTCAGCCAGTGGGAATTGCTCGTCAGCCACTTTGGTTTCTTGCAGGCCGATCACGTCCGGTTGGTGCTTTTCGATCAACGCGGCCAACTGATGGGGCCGGGCGCGCAGGCCGTTGATGTTGAACGAGACGATCTTCATGGAAGCAACAATCCTGGTAAAAGTCAGGATGCTAGCTGACATCGTCGGCCACGACCAGCGTGGCGGCCCTGTCGATCGCCTGCTAACGTGCTTCACGAGGGCGCGCCAGCGTAGCGAGCACCTCGCTGGCAATGAATGCCCAGGCCTGGAGGTTCACGATGTCCGAATCGACTGCTGTTACGGCTGAAGTCCGCTTGCTCGATGGGGGCTACAGTCATGAAACCCGCTCGTTGCTTTACCATGCCTACCGCCGCGAGCCGACGTTTGCCTACCTTTTCGAAGCGGCGCGCCCTGGTTACGACCACCGCATCCGCGCCACGGTGCGAGAGCTGGTGCAGCAGCACTTCTATCAAGAACTGCCCGCGTTGGGGTTGCTGATCGGGGAGCGTTTGATTGGCGTTGCACTGATTGCACCACCACAACGTCGGCTCAGCGTCACGGAAAGCTGGGCCTGGCGTATGCGCATGTTGCTGAGCACCGGGTTCAACTGCACGCGCCGTTACCTGGATTACCAGGCGGCACTGATGGCCTGCCTACCCACTGACGCGGTTCACATGTTGCCGCTGCTGGGTGTCCATCCGCAGTTTCAGGGCCAGCACTTTGGTGAACAGTTACTGCAGGCGTTGCACGACTGGTGTGCCGAAGATGAGCACTCTCAAGGGATTGTTCTGGACACCGGCAATGAGCATTACCTGGCGTTTTATGCGCGGCAGGGCTATCAGGAGATTGGTGAAATTGCGGTAGGGCCTGTTCGTGAGCACGTTTTTTTTCACCCGAACCCCCAGCATTCCCGGCAAATCGGGGCGTAATCGAGCAATGAGCGATGGCCGCGGTCGCCCGGCTGCCGTAAAGCTCTGGTAGCATCGGTGCTTATGACGTATTTAGCACCTTTTACCTGTGGTTTGATTCTATGCATCGCCAGCTTCGCCGTCTGTGCACAAAGTGAACTGGTCGTTCGGATAAAGCCTGCCAACAGCGAGCTCAAGGACAATATCGAAGGTTACATTGGTAGCCTGGGTGACCGTGACGAAGAGGCTCTGATGCGCTTCAGTCGCGGTGCCATCGAGCAGGCCAGAAAAGCGGCCCAGGCCTTGGGCTACTACCAGCCTCATATCGAAACCGAGGTCAAACCCCCGGCCAAGGCGAACAAGGGACCACGCCTGGTGATGACCGTTGAGCCGGGTGAGCCAATCCGGATTCGCGACATCACGGTACGTATCGAAGGGCCGGCCAGCGAACTGAAAGCCTTTCGGATTCCCAACAGCCGTTACTTGCGCTCGGGCGAAGTGCTCAACCATGGGCATTATGAGGACGCCAAGCGGCTGATTCAGAACCAGGCTTCCCGCTATGGCTTCTTCAGTGGCCGGTTTCTCCGGCAACGTCTGACGGTCGATCCACTGGCTGGGGTCGCTGATATCGAACTGGTCTATGACAGTGGCCCGCGCTACGCCCTGGGTAAGGTCCAGTTTACCGGTGACAGCCCTTTCGATGAGGACCTGCTGCGCAGGATGGTGCCGTTCCAGGAAGGTGCGCCCTATGATTCCGAGCTGATCGCCGAGCTCAACAATGCGCTGCAGTCCAGTGGCTACTTCGAGGGGGTGCGTGTCGATGCGGCACCGACGGCAGCCGTCGGCCAGACAATCCCGGTGGCGGTGCAGTTGCAGACCCGCAAGCCTCGTACCATGGGCTTGGGCCTGGGTTTTTCGACGGACGTCGGGCCTCGTGCCAAGGCTAACTGGACGCGCCATTGGGTTAACCCTGAAGGTCATAGCTACGGTATCGAGACCGAGGTATCGGCCCCACGGCAGAACGTCGGGCTGTGGTACGACGTGCCTCTGGATCCTCCGCTGACCGACAAATTTCGTTTTGCCGGTGGCTACCAGAACGAAGAGATCGCCAATACCGACAGCCTCAGTAAACTGCTGACGGTAGGCCCGGAATGGCACAGCAAGTTGCCCAGTGGTTGGCAGCGGGTGATCTCGCTGAAATGGCAGCGTGAAGAGTATCGCCTGGGTGACGACTCCGGGTTGAGCAACCTGCTGATGCCCGGTGTCAGTTATGCCTACCTGCGCAGCGACAACCGCATTGATCCGCACAATGGCTACCGCCTGCAGTTCGACACGCAGGTCGCGAAGGAAGGCCTGCTCTCGGACACCAACCTGGTGCATGGCAATGTCCTGCTCAAGGGCTTGACCACACTTGGGCAGAACCACCGTTTCCTGGGCCGGGTACAGTTTGGCGGCAGCGCCACCAACGGCTACAAATCAATGCCGCCGTCTTTGCGTTTTTTCGCCGGTGGCGATCAGAGCGTGCGCGGTTACGACTACCAGACGCTGTCGCCGAAGAACTCGGACGGTGACCGTATCGGTGGCCGCTACCTGGTGGCCGGCAGTGTTGAGTACCAATACTCGATTGCCGAGAAGTGGCGCGTGGCGACCTTCGTCGATCAAGGCAACTCATTCAACAGTCTGGAACTGCCCAGCCTCAAGACCGGCGTCGGTCTTGGTGTGCGCTGGGTATCTCCGGTGGGCCCACTGCGCCTGGACCTCGCCCACGCGCTGGATGACGAGGGCGGTATTCGTTTGCACTTTTCCATGGGGCCGGAACTGTGAGTCGTGTGTTTAAAGGGATTGCCATCGGCCTGGTCGGCGTACTGCTGATTGTGGTCTTCGGTGTGGCCGCTGTATTGGGTACGCAGGCGGGCAGCCGTTGGGTACTGAACCGGGTGCCAGGGTTGCAACTGGACGACTTCCAAGGGCGGCTGGCAGGGCAGTGGCAGGCCAAGCGCCTGTTGTGGGAGCAGTCGGGTAACCGGGTCGAGTTGACGCAGCCGTTGCTGGCGTGGTCGCCCGCCTGCCTGTTGCGGATGACGTTATGCGTAACCCAGCTACGCGCCGAGCGGGTGGACCTGGCGTTTGCCCCCGGTGAGCCCTCGACAGACAGCGGCCCGCTGCAGTTGCCGGCCCTGGTATTGCCGCTGAACATCGAACTGGGTGAGCTACAGGTTGGTCGACTGACGTTGGATGGCAATGAACAGTTGAGTGAGTTGCAACTGGCGGCGCGTTGGAGCGTCGAGGGCCTGCGTATTGATCGCCTGCAGGTTCAGCGCGAGGATTTGCACCTGGCGCTGCAGGGGATGCTTAAGCCTGAAGGCGACTGGCCCATGCAGGCCAGCGGCCAACTGCAATTACCTGCAGTGGATGGGCAGCCGTGGCAATTGGCTGTGACGGTGGACGGTGACCTGCAGCAGACGTTGCGGGTGAGCGCGGACAGTACGGGCTATTTGCAGGGACGACTCGATGGGCAGTTGCAGCCGCTGGCGGCGAACCTGCCGGCCAAGGTGCGTATCAGCGCCGACGCCTTCAAGGCGAGCGCCGACCTGCCGGATACCCTGCAGCTCAATCACGTGTTGCTGACCGGTGAAGGCGACCTGAGCGCGGGTTACCGGCTCGCGGGCAATGCCAGCCTGCCGGCCTCGCAGGGCCCGATCGCCCTGGCCCTGCAAGGCCGGGTCGATGCCCGTGGTGCCGAACTGTCAGCGCTCGACCTGAACGCTTCCGCAGAACAGTACCTCAGGCTCAAGGCCACCGCCGACTGGCAACAGAGCATCAAGGCCAGCGCTCAGCTTGAGTGGCTGGACTTCCCCTGGTTGCGCCTTTACCCGCTGGATGACGCGCCGCAGGTCACCCTGCGTCGTTTCAATGGCCAGGTCCGTTACCAGGAAGGGCGTTACGAAGGGGATTTTGCCGGTGACCTGGACGGCCCGGCCGGTGCGTTCAAGATCAGCAGCCCGTTCAAGGGCGATCTCACGGCTATCGACTTGCCGCAGCTTGTTCTGAGTGCGGGGCAGGGTAAGGCCGCCGGTAACCTGCGGGTGCAGTTCGCTCAAGGCATTGCCTGGGATACGGCACTGGAGTTGTCCGCGCTCAATCCTGCGTATTGGCTGGCCGAGTTGCCCGGTACATTGGCTGGGCCGTTGCGCAGCACGGGCGAGTTCAAGGATGGCCACCTGCGGCTGGATGCCGACGTAAATCTCAAGGGCCGCCTGCGTGGCCAGCCGGCGCTGTTTCAGGCCAAGGCTGGCGGTGCAGGGGAACAGTGGACCTTGGGCACCCTGGAAATTCGGCTGGGGGACAACCGTATCAACGGTAGCGGCAGCCTTCAGCAGCGTCTGGCCGGCCAGCTCGACCTCGACATGCCCCGTTTAGGGCAGCTCTGGCCGCAACTGCAGGGGCGTTTGAAAGGGCGCCTGGACGTTGCGGGCACACTCAAGGCCCCACAAGGGCAATTGACCTTGCAAGGGCAGCAGTTGGCACAGGCCCAGAACCATCTGCAACGCCTGGATCTCAGCGCGCAGATGGACCAGGCACAACGTGTACGGATTGAGTTGGAGGCCGGTGCGATCCAGTTGGGTGAAACGGGATTGGGTACGCTTACTGCCAAGGGGCAGGGCGACAGGCGTCAACAGCAATTGCGCCTGGGCCTGAAGGGGCCGCAACTGGTGCTTGACCTCGAACTGGACGGTCAGTTGGACAAAGACAACTGGCGGGGGCGCCTGGCCAGTGGGCGTATCCAGGCCGGAGGCCAGGATTGGCAGTTGCAGGCCCCGGCCCGGCTACAGCGCCTGGCGAATGGCCAGATTGACTTCTTTGCTCATTGCTGGCGTTCGGGTGATGCCAGCCTGTGCGGCGAAGACCAGCGCCTGGCCCCCGAGCCCAAGCTGCGTTATCACCTCAAGCAGTTCCCGTTGCAGAGCCTGGCCCAATGGTTGCCGAAAGACTTTGCCTGGAACGGTCAACTCAATGCCGATATCAACCTTGACCTGCCGGCCAGCGGGCCCAAAGGACGGGTTCAGGTTGATGCCAGTGGTGGCACCCTGAGGCTGCGCGAGAAAGGCCAGTGGCTGGATTTCCCTTACCAGACCCTGCGCCTGGACAGCACCTTGGGCCCACGGCGGGTAGATTCCCGTTTGGCGTTTCGTGCCGAGCGACTGGGTGAGCTGACCTTGGACACGCGTCTTGATCCGCTGGCGAAAAACAAACCTGTCAGTGGTACGTTCAGTTTGAATGGCCTGGACCTTTCCATCGCCCGGCCTTTTGTTCCGATGGTCGAGCGCTTGGCCGGCCAGTTGAATGGCAGCGGCAGGTTGTCCGGCACGTTGCTGGCGCCACAGGTCAACGGTAGCCTGACCCTTTCGCAGGGCGAGGCCAGCGGTGCAGAACTGCCCATCAGCCTGCGTGAGCTGACCTTGCGTGCCGTGATCGCCGGTGAGCAGGTTCAGTTGCAGGGTGACTGGAAAAGTGGCGAGACTGGCCAGGGACAGTTGAGTGGTCAGATCGGCTGGGCGCGCGCGTTGGCGGTCGACCTGCGTGTTCATGGTCAGCGCTTGCCAGTCAACGTCGAGCCCTACGCCGTGCTGGAGGTAGCCCCGGACCTGAACATCGGCCTGCAAGGCGACAAGTTGGCAATCACAGGCAAAGTGCTGGTGCCCAAGGGCAAGATCAGCATCCGCGAGTTGCCGCCATCCACCGTCAAGGTATCCGATGATACGGTGATCGTCGGCCACCAGACCGAAGCGGGTCAGGCCCCCTTGGCGATGGCCATGGACGTCGACGTCGAGGTAGGGCAGGACAAGCTGTCGTTCAGAGGGTTTGGTTTGAGTGCCAACCTGCGGGGTGCCGTGCATATCGGCGACAACCTCGATACCCGTGGTGAGCTGAGCCTGGTTGATGGCCGTTATCGCGCCTATGGCCAGCGCTTGACCATCCGCCGCGCACGATTGCTGTTTGCAGGCCCTATCGATCAGCCGTATCTGGACATCGAGGCCGTACGCAAAACCGATGACGTGATCGCGGGTATTCGCCTCAGTGGCAGTGCTGAACAGCCGACCACCCAGGTGTTTTCCGAGCCGGCCATGAGCCAGGAGCAGGCCTTGTCGTATCTGGTATTGGGGCGGCCATTGGGCAGTACCGGTGAGGACAACAACATGCTTGCACAAGCGGCGCTGGGCTTGGGGCTGGCGGGCAGTTCGGACCTGACCGGTAGCCTGGCGAAAAGCCTCGGTATCGACGACTTCCAGCTCGACACTCAGGGGAGCGGCGCCAGCACCAGCGTGGTCGCCAGCGGCAACCTGACGGAACGCCTGAGCTTGCGTTATGGCGTGGGCGTATTCGAACCGGCCAACACCATTGCCTTGCGCTACCTGTTGAGTAAAAAGCTCTACCTGGAAGCCGCCAGTGGGATCGCCAGTTCGCTTGATCTGTTTTACAAACGCGACTTCTGAGTCAGCGAACGGTTGCAGCGGCGATGAACTCGTTGTCCGCGGATGGCGGTGCAGGATCGGGCTGGCGGCAGGGGGTAATCAGTTGGGTGTACTCTTCGATCAGACGATTCAATGCCTCGGGCGGTTCGCAGGCCTGAAACTGCATGCGAATCTGTACTTCGTCCGGGTCACGATGATCGCCTTGGCGCTTGTTCTGAGCGCCTACGGTGACCATGAACCGCTCGTGCTTGAGTGCGCTGTTTTCCAGTACATGGCTTGCATCGGCCAGTTCGGTGTTCTGGATCTTTACCGAGAGGTCGACTTGCATCCGCTCCAGGGCCAGGCCGCGTGGTGACACCAGCGTGATCAGGGGAATGCTCAAGGTATGTCGGTCATCCATGGCGACATCAACCATCTTGGCTTTCATCGGGGCGCCCAAGGCTTCGGCGTCATAGTCAAAAAACTGGTCAAACAGCTTGATGTACTGTTGTGCGATCAGGTTGTTCGCCGCCGCTGCGGCGTCCTGCAGACCTCGGGTAATGTCAGCCAGGTCGCAGGTGGCAAGGGGCTCTTTGTCGTTAGGACTGCGTTCCAAGAGGCTGGGCTCCTTTGGCGAGGGACGGGGAGGCTCCGCTCATCAGAGCGGAACCTGTTGTCGCGTGTCAGATAGTGGTTTGTTGTACCTGGTCTGGCATTGGCAGTTTGGATTCAGGCAAGGCGTCCTTGTTCTGCGCCTCGGTGTTGGGAAGCATGACCGGCTTGGTGGCGGCATCGGTCAGGAAGTCGATGACGCGCATCAAGGCTTCTGGCGGATCCTGGCGTTTGACGCGGGTGTTGAACGCGTAACGCGCGCGGGTGTCGGTCTTGCGGGTTTGTGTTGACTTGTGGCTGACCTGGCCTTTGACGCTCATCTTGAACGGGCCCCAGCCAATGGAGGCGCCAAACTCAGCGCTGCCACCGGTTTCAGAGCTGCTTTCGGCCTGCTGGCTGATGGTCAGCTCGAACTCGATGTTACCTTCTTCAATGGCGATGTTCGGGTGGGTGATGGCCGCCAGCAGAGGGATCTGCATTTTCTTGGCGACGGTACCCTGATAGACACCCTGTTCGTCCGTGAGGGTTTCTTCATAGTCGAATTGGATGGCGACAGCCTTGCCATCTTGAATACAGACGCCCATGAGGAAGTCTGCGTAGGATTTACTGGCGCTAACCTGCGCCTGAATCATGGCCTGCAGTGGCCCGGAGATCATCCGGTCCAGTGGCAGTGCGTTCATGACCGAGCCGATGAGGCTGTTATCGATAGTTGCCATGTTGAGATTTCCTTATCGTGAAGTGCGCGTGAGTGCGCGGTTACTGTTACGCGGTGTGGCGGGCGTGAGCTTCTTGACGCCGGATATTGCCGATCTGGCGCAGGCTCAGGCCGTATTTGTCGGCCAGCACGCTACGGGACAGGCCGTGCGAGCTTTCCTGTTGAATCTGTTGGTTGCGCAGTTGCCGGTTGAAGTGGTCGGGTTTGGGAATCTCCAGGGCCGTACCGGCATAGCGTTTGATCAAGGCCTCAAGCTGTTCATTGGGCAGTACGTCGGCCAGCGTGGTGCGGCCTGGGTGCTTGGGAATGTACTTGGGCCTGCCGCCGTAGATGCAGGTCAGGCGATACGCGCTTTCCAGCCCGACACACGCGATCAAGGCTTGCAGGGAATGAGGCAGTTGGGTGATGTCGATGCGGTTCAGGTCGCAGAGTTCCATGATCACTTCCTTGTCAATGAGCAAGCCATTTGGGCCTGCGGTAGGTGTTAGCCGTCAGCAATCAGCGTGATCAGCAGTGCCGTACCGGCTGGCTGCGTTGGTCGGCGTCATGGGTTGATTCTCGGGCACTGCGCGACAAAAGATCTAGGTAGCAAGCGGGTCTGTACCAGTAGCTGTTCCTGCTTATGTTCGGTGGGAAAAATGGCGAAGGGGTGTGGGTATTCCGCGGCGTAACAGGCGCAAAGCCCCGGTTTTCGGCCTGCCACCACAACGGCATAGCCGCTGCTTGGCGCTACCAGCGTCAGTCGCAAGGGTGGGTGACCAACAGGCTGACCTGAGCCATCAATGCGGTTTGGCGAGGCAGCGCATTGTCGGGGAAGGAACGCCAATCAACCCATAGGCAGACAGCGGTGAGTGGGGTGCCGCCGCGTGCGCCGACGACCTGAGGTGCGAAGTCGCGTCGGTACAACGCCTGGGTTTTTTTCAACCCTTGAACCCGTTCAGCCGAGGCCAGCGTGGCTTTTACCAGTGACGGTATTTCCTGCATGGGGATGGTGAAGGCTTCGCGTGTTTCCGGGCTACCCAGGTGCCCGGCCTGTCGAGAACGTTGCCACAATTGCTGCCATTGGCTGTTGCCTGCGCTGTTCGCCAGGCTGGTTCCGAGTGCTTTCAGGTGCGAGGGATCGAGGTCTATGGTTTGCAGTGCTTGAGCCTCAATACAGACCAGCAGGCCGACTGTACTGAGCAGGTGGGGTATGCGCATGAGGATGCTCCGCGAGGGACGTTAGTGCTTGAGCGCTCATGTTTGCAAGTTGGTCGGTAGGGCAGAACCGGGAAAATATCCTTGTGAGAGGATTGGACGTTGTATTATTCGCGTTTGATTTTTGTCTTCCACGCGTCAAGGAAACCCACATGACTCAAGGCCAACGCCTTAAATACTCCATCCTGTTGTCCCTGCTGGTGCTGGCAACCATGCTGGGGCTGTCCTACCTGCAGAAAGACGGTGTGATCAGCGAAAAGGTGTTCCAGTACATCGCCATCGGTGTGGCGGTCGTCGTGGTCATCGTCAACGGCATCATGCGCCGCAAGGTCAAACTCTGACTCCAGGTCGGCCAGCGCCAACGCTGGCCGACACCGGCGGTTACAGGGTCAGGTCACGCAGCAGGAGGCCGTACTCCAGGTTGACCTGCTCAGGAATCGGCAGGTAGACGGTATGGCCATCGCCAGGGGCAACCTCGATCGGTTGGCCCTGGCGATTGCGCAACTGATGCAGGTCAAAGTGGTAGTTGCCGCGTGGCGTCATCAGTTCAAGGTGATCGCCAAGGCCAAAGCGGTTTTTTACCTGCACTTCGGCCAGCCCATCGACCCGCTCACCGGTCAGCTCGCCAACGAACTGCTGGCGTTCAGACTGCGAGTTGCCACGTTGGTAGTTCTGGTACTCGTCATGCACATGGCGGCGCAGAAACCCCTCGGTGTAACCCCGTTGCGCCAGTGACTCCAGATTGAGCATCAACGAGCGGTCGAACTCGCGGCCTGCTACGGCGTCATCTATTGCCTGGCGGTAGGCCTGAGTGGTGCGTGCGCAATAGAAGTGCGATTTGGTGCGTCCCTCGATTTTCAGCGAGTGAACGCCCATCTTGGTCAAGCGCCCGACGTGCTGTACCGCCCGCAGGTCCTTGGCGTTCATGATGTAGGTGCCGTGCTCGTCTTCGAATGCCGGCATCTCTTCGCCAGGACGGTTGCTTTCTTCCAGCAGGAAGACTTCATCGGTCGGCGCGCCCAGGCCCAGTGTCGGCTCGACTTCGCGGACGATCTCACCGGTTACATTTTCCGTGGCCGGTGTGGCGCTGTACTTCCAGCGGCAGGCATTGGTGCATGAGCCCTGGTTGGCGTCACGCTTGTTGAGGTAGCCGGACAGCAGGCAGCGCCCGGAATACGCCATGCACAGCGCGCCGTGAACGAACACCTCCAGTTCCATTTCGGGAACCTGCTGGCGAATTTCCTCGATCTCCTCCAGCGACAACTCGCGGGACAGGATGACCCGGGTCAGGCCCAGCCCGCGCCAGAACTCCACGCTGGCCCAGTTCACCGTGTTGGCCTGTACGGAAAGATGAATCGGCATCTCGGGGAAATGCCGACGAACCAGCATGATCAGGCCGGGGTCGGACATGATCAGTGCATCCGGGCCCATGGCGATCACCGGCTCCAGGTCCTTGAGGAAGGTTTTCAGCTTGGCGTTATGCGGTGCGATGTTGACCACCACATAGAACTGCTTGCCCTGGGCCTGGGCTTCCTTTATGCCGATGGCCAGATTCTCATGGTCGAATTCGTTGTTGCGCACCCGCAGGCTATAGCGCGGTTGCCCGGCATAGACCGCGTCGGCGCCATAGGCGAAGGCATAGCGCATGTTCTTGAGGGTGCCGGCAGGGGCAAGTAATTCGGGTTTGGCGAGGCTGGTCATGGGAGATCGGGTCGCAGCTGAAAAAGGCGCAGAGGCTACCTCACTGCGCCGCTGCTTTTATTGATCTACAGCAATGCCCGGGTGCGGGGCCACAGGATCAGGTGGCCCCACTATGGGTAATGGTTCAGCGCAGGCTGTAGGACACGCCAACGTAGGCCCCGAAGCCCTCGCCGGGTGTCGAGCGGGCGATGTCATTGCCGTGGTCGTTGTAGCCCGGTGTCACGGTGGCGGCATACCGCTTGTTGGTCAGGTTGCGCAGGTCCAGCCAGGTTTGCCAGTCGTTTTTCGGCGCGTTGAAGCCAAATGTCGCCCCCAGCAGTGCATAGGCGTCGGCGGGGTAAGAGTTGGCGTAGTCGACCTGTACCTTGGAGGCCATCTGCGTATTGAGCCCGGCGTAGAAGCCCGTCGGATGATCGAAGCGCACTTCGGCCTGGTAGAAATGCATCGGAATGCCGGGCAAGCGGTTGTCACCGAAGGCGTCGTCATCACGGTAGTGGAAATCGCTGAAGGTGTAGGCCTGACGCAACGACACCTTGCCCACGGCAGCACGCTCCCAGAGCAGGCTGTTCAGGCCGGCTTCGATGCCCTGGTGGATCGTAGGGCTGGCGTTGATTTCGGCCCAGGTGTCGGGGCCAGTCTCTACTGTCAGCAACTCATGGCGTACCGCAGCGTAGTACCAGGCCAGATCCCAGCGCCCCAGTGCTGAGTCGCCACGGGCGCCAAGCTCAAGGGTGGTGGCGGTCTGATTCTGCAGTTCGACGGGGGTTTTCTGAAGTGTGGCGGCCGGGCCGCTGGTGAAGCGTTCGTTGGCACTCCAGATCAACGCCCATGGGTGTGGCGGCTCGACCGAGCGGCTGAGGTTGCCGTAGACCTCCAACTGCGGGTTGAAGGCGTAACGCAGACCGACGCGCGGGGCATAGTCCCAGTCGTGCTGGCTGACCTTGCCGCCATCGGCGGGATAGCTGACATCGCTTTCCCGGCGGGTGTAGATCAGCGCCAGGCCGGTGGTCAGCCACAGGTCCGGCACCAGTTCCAGCTCGTTGCTGGCGTGCAATACGTTGTCAGAGCCCTGATAGCTGAAGTCGCGGGTTTTGGTACCGATTGGGGTGTTGAGGTTAGTACCCTGTTGCACCCGTACATACTCGGATGCGCCGCTATTGGGCAGGTGCTTGGTCGACCGCCAGCCGATCGAGGTGTTGCTCTCGCGGTCGAACAGGGTGTCTCGACGGAAGTAGCTCAACGTACCACTGACATCGGTGTAGGCCACTTTCAGGCGGTTCAGGCCTTCACGCAGGTCCATCGGGTAGTCGTGATACACCAACCCGGCCTCCAGGCGTGAATCGTCATCCAGAAAGAAGGTGGTCTTGTTCGCCAGCCAGGTGCTGCCCGGCTGTGGGCGGCTGGCGTCACGGGAGAGGTAGGTCGGGTTGGCAGCCCGTGGATCATGCTTGATCTGTGCTTTGGTCAGGCGCCCGGCCAGGTCGTTCTCGGTTTCCCGATAACGCAGGTAGAAGCGGGTTTCCAGGTTCGGGTTGAAGCGGTAGCCGACGTTGGCGGCGATGCCTTTGCTGCTGCCGCTGCTGTGATCCTGATAACCGTCGTATGCCGAGTCGGTAGCCGCCACGTAGTAATCCAGGTCGCCCAGCACCTGGCCGGAACTGATCTGGCGTTTCATGTAGCCACGGCTGCCGGCTTCATAACGGACTTGCAGGGGCGCTGCGTCATACCCGGTGTGGGTGATGTAGTCTATGGCCCCGCCCAATGCCAGCGCGCCCTTGTCGAAGCCATTGGCCCCGCGCAGCACTTCGGCGCGGCTCAGCCACAGCGGTTCGAACAGTTCGTAAGGGGTACCACCGGGGCCAGTCAGTGGCAGGCCGTCGAACAGGGTGTACACCCCCGAACCGTGGCTGCCCGGTGCGCGGTTGATGCCCGAGCCTCGAATCGACAACTTGACCCCATCATTACCCGCGGACTGCGCAAATACACCGGGCTGGTAGGCCAGCACATCCTGGTTGCTGGCAACCCGGCCTTGCTCGACCTGCTGCATATCCACCAGATTGGTCCCGCCCGGCACCCGCTGCAGGCGCTCTTTGGCCGACGCCAGTTCGCTCTGTTCCTGCTCCTGAATCAGCACCTGACCCAGTTCGACAGCGTCGTCGGCCTGTACCGTGGTGGCGCAGACGAACAGCAGCGCCAGTGGAGAGCGGGGGAGGGTGGATCGCATTATCAAGAATTCCAGGTTATGAGGCGGCTATCTGACGCCGCAACTACAAGACGAAGCACAGTCGTTGCCCGGAAAACAAAACACCCCGCCGAGGCGGGGTGTCTGTTGTTACTGAAGCGATTGTTACCTGGGCGATCAACCGATCAGCTGAAACCCGGCGTGTTGGACCATGTCCAGCAGCGGCTGCGGGTACACGCCCAGCACGAAGGCCAGGATCGCGATGGCCAGCAGCATGACGCCGCCAGTGCGCTGTTCCCAGTTCAGCGGGGCATCGTGACGACGCAGGTTTGGTTCGATCAGGTACAGGGTAACCATGACACGCAGGTAGTAGAACACGCCGATGGCGCTGCCCAGTACCAGGGCGCCGACCAGCCACCACAGCTGCGATTCGACACCGGTCGCAATGATGTAGAACTTGCCGATGAAGCCTGCGGTCAGCGGGATACCTGCAAGCGACAGCATCATCACGGTCAGTACGGCGGTCAGGTACGGACGGCGCCAGAACAGGCCGCGATACTCGTACAGGGCGTCAGCGTCACGGCCGTTGTACGGCGACGACATCAGGGTGATCACACCGAAGGCACCGAGGCTGGTGATCACGTAGGTGACCAGGTACACGCCGATGGCTTCCATCGCCAGGCCCTTGCTGGCCACCAGGGCAATCAGCAGGTAACCGAAGTGGGCGATGGACGAGTAACCGAGCAGACGCTTGAGGTTGCTCTGGGTCAGCGCCAAGAGGTTACCGATCAGGATCGAGGCGACGGCGATTACCGACAGCACGGTGGTCAGTACGCCGCTGCTGGCCGCCGGCGAGATCAGGAACAGGCGTACGACCACGGCGAACACTGCAACCTTGCTGGCGGTGGCCAGGAACGCTGCGACCGGTGCTGGCGCACCTTCGTAAACGTCCGGGGTCCACAGGTGGAACGGTACCAGCGACAGTTTGAATGCCAGGCCAACCAGCATCATGCCCAGGCCCAGTTGAGCCAGCAGGCTTGGCATGCCAGTGGCTGCCAGTGCCTTACCAATACCGGTGAAGGTCAGGCTGCCAGCGTCAGCGTACAGCAGGGCCATACCGAACAGCAGGAAGGCCGAGCCTGCGGCCGACAGCACCATGTACTTGATGCCGCCTTCCAGCGAACGCTTGTTGAAGAACGCGTAAGCCACCAGGCCATAGACCGGTACCGAGAGCAGCTCCAGGCCGATGAACAGGCCGGCCAGGTGCTGTGCACAGACCAGTACCAGGCCGCCGAGGGCTGCCATCAGGATCAGCAGGTACAGTTCTTCACGGTTGCCCGGGTAGCCTTTACCGCTTTTGCCTTCACCCAGGTAGGCGTGGGCGAGGGTAACGCAAGCCAGGGTGGCGACCAGGATCAGCGCCATGTACAGGCAGGCGAAGTTGTCGACGGTCAGCAGCGGGGTAACCGCCAGGGGTGTGACTTTCAGGGTTGGAATAATCGACAGCAGGGCCAGGTTCAGGCCTACGGTCGACAGCAGGAAGGTTTGCGAGTGATTGCGGCGCCAGGCGATGGCCAGCATCACCACAACAATGGTGATACTGGTAATCAGCAGCGGCGCAAGCGCGATAAAGTGTTGAATCGTCAGGTCCATAGCGCTCTTACCGGGCCGAAGCGAGTTGAGTGAAAGCGGTGCCGAGCCACTGCTGCACACCACTCATGGTAGCGGCAGAGGTGTCGAGGAACGGCTGCGGGTAAACGCCCAGCAGGATCAGCAGGCCAGCCAGGCCCAGCACCATGATCATTTCGCGAGTGTCCATACCAGCCAGGACTTCATCGGATTTCGCCGGACCGAAGTAGGCACGGTGGATCATGATCAGCGAGTAGACCGAACCGAAGACCAGGCCGCTGGTAGCGATCACAGTCACCCATGGCGAGCTGACGAAGCTGCCGATCAGGATCAGGAATTCACCAACGAAGTTACCGGTACCTGGCAGGCCCAGCGACGCGGCGGCGAAGAACAGGCTGATGGCTGGCAGGTAAGCGATACGGTGCCACAGGCCGCCCATCTGACGCATGTCACGGGTGTGCAGGCGTTCGTACAGTTGGCCACTCAGGATAAAGAGTGCTGCAGCCGACAGACCGTGTGCGAGCATCTGGATCACAGCACCTTGCAGCGCTTGCTGGCTGCCGGAGTAGATACCGATCAGCACGAAGCCCATGTGCGAGACGCTGGAGAACGCGATCAGGCGCTTGATGTCGGTTTGGGCGAAGGCCAGGAATGCGCCGTAGAAAATCCCGATCAGACCGAGGGTCATGGCGATTGGCGCGAATTCCGCCGAGGCATTCGGGAACAGCGGCAGGGCGAAACGCAGCAGACCGTAGGCAGCGGTTTTCAGCAAAATACCCGCCAGGTCCACGGAACCTGCGGTAGGTGCCTGGGCGTGAGCGTCAGGCAGCCAGGAGTGGAACGGTACAACCGGCAGTTTCACCGCGAAGGCAATGAAGAAGCCCAGCATCAGCAGGTACTCGGTACCGGCTGGCAGTTCGGCCTTGAGCAGTGTGCTGTAGTCGAAGGTCAGTACGCCGGTGGTGTTGTAGTTCACCAGTACCAGGCCCAGGATCGCCACCAACATGATCAGGCCGCTGGCCTGGGTGTAGATGAAGAACTTGGTTGCTGCGTAGATCCGGGTCTTCTTGCCGTCTGCCGAGCTGTGACCCCAGAGCGCGATGAGGAAATACATCGGCACCAGCATCATTTCCCAGAAGAAGAAGAACAGGAACAGGTCCAGGGCCAGGAACACCCCGACCACGCCGCCCAGGATCCACATCAGGTTGAGGTGGAAGAAGCCGACGTGGCGCTGGATCTCTTTCCACGAGCAGAGGACCGAAAGCACACCGAGCAGGCCGGTGAGCAAGATCATCAGCAGCGACAGGCCGTCCAGGCCCAGGTGCAGGCTGATGCCGAAGCGCTCGATCCAGAGCACTTTGTATTCGACAGTCCAGGCAGGCTCGGTACCCGGTGCCGGGGCGAGGGTGTAGTCACCGTGTGCCCACAGCCAGAGGCCGATACCGAGCAACAGGGACATGGTCAGCAGCGCAATCCAGCGTGGCAGGGTGGCGCCGAAGCGCTCACCCAGCCAGCACAGCAGGCCGCCGATGAAGGGGATCAGGATCAGCCAAGGCAAAATCATGACGGGCTCAATTCCTTTCGCAAAGTCGCAAGGTTCATATCAGACCGCAGCCAACAACACAGCGCCGAGAACAATCACGGCACCTGCGGCGATCGAGGCGGTGTACCAGCGCAGCTGACCGGTTTCGGTACGGCTCATGGCAGCGTGGCCACCACGTGCCAGACGCGGCACCAGACCAATGCTGCGGTCAACCGGGTCCTTGCGCAGCACATGGCTGATCAGCAGGTAAGGTTTGACGAACAGCTTGTCGTAGATCCAGTCGAAGCCCCAGGCAGCGAACCACCAGGCCGACAACACGCGACCGATGCCGCTGTTGGCGATGGCCGTTACCAGGCGACGTTTGCCCAGGAACAGCACGGCTGCCAGCAGGATACCGGCGATGGCAATGGCGCCCGAGGCGATTTCCAGGCTGTGCTTGGCTTCGCCGCCGGCATGGCCGGCGCTCTGCGGCAGTACACCGGCCAGTGGTGGATGAATCCACGCACCGACGAAGGTGGACAGTACGATCAGCACGCCCAGCGGCAGCCAGTGGGAAATACCGTGGCCAGCATGGGCTTCGGTCTTGGCTTCGCCGTGGAAGGCGATGAAGATCAGGCGGAAGGTGTACAGCGAGGTCATGAAGGCACCGACCAGGCCGGCGTACAGCAGACCGTTGTTACCACTGGCGAAGGCTTCCCAGAGGATTTCGTCCTTGGAGTAGAAACCGGCGGTCAGCAGCGGCAGGGCAGCCAGGGCGGCACCACCGACGATGAAGCTGGCGTAGGCCAGCGGCAGCTTCTTCCACAGGCCACCCATCTTGAAGATGTTCTGCTCGTGGTGGCAGGCAACGATGACCGCACCGGAGGCAAGGAACAGCAGGGCCTTGAAGAAGGCGTGGGTCATCAGGTGGAAGATCGCGCCTTCCCAGGCGCCAACGCCCAGGGCCAGGAACATGTAGCCGATCTGGCTCATGGTCGAGTAGGCGAGGATACGCTTGATGTCGGTTTGAACCAGCGCGGCGAAGCCAGCCAGTACCAGGGTGACACCGCCGACCACGCCGACCAGGTGCAGCACGTCCGGCGCAAGGGCGAACAGGCCGTGGGTACGGGCGATCAGGTAGACACCGGCGGTCACCATGGTCGCGGCGTGGATCAGTGCCGAAACCGGGGTTGGGCCCGCCATCGCGTCAGCCAGCCAGGTCTGCAGTGGCAGTTGGGCGGATTTACCGACCGCGCCGCCCAGCAGCATCAGGGTGGCCATGACGATCCAGAAGTCACCGGCCTTGAAGTGCTCCGGTGCGCGTACCAGCAGTTCCTGGACGTTCAGGGTACCCAGTTGCTGGAACAGGATGAACAGGCCGATGGCCATGAACACGTCGCCGATACGGGTCACGATGAAGGCTTTGAGTGCGGCATTACCGTTGTTGCGGTTGCTGTAGTAGAAACCGATCAACAGGTAGGAGCACAGGCCCACGCCTTCCCAACCGAAGTAGATGAACAGCAGGTTGTCGCCCAGGATCAGGAACAACATGCTGGCAATGAACAGGTTGGTGTAGGCGAAGAAGCGCGAGTAGCCCGCTTCACCGCGCATGTACCAGGAGGCGAACAGGTGGATCAGGAAGCCGACGCCGACCACCACACCCAGCATGGTGACCGACAGGCCATCCAGGTACAGGGTGAAGTTGGGTGCGAAGCCGTCTACCGACATCCACTGCCACAGCAGCTGGCTGTACGCACCGCCTGCAGGCGGTGCAACGTTGAACTGCCAGATCACGTAGGCCGCGACGATGGCCGAGAGGCCTACCGAGCCAACGCCGATCAGCGCCGAGAGGTTCTCCGAGAACCGTCCGCGCGAGAACGACAGCAGCAGGAAGCCGATCAGGGGAAATACGAAAGTCAGAAAGAGAAGGTTCATCCGCGCATCTCACTGGCTGCATCGATATCGAGAGTGTGGAAGCGGCGATACAGCTGCAACAGGATCGCCAGGCCAATACTGGCCTCGGCCGCTGCCAGGCTGATCACCAGGATGAACATGATCTGTCCATCCGGCTGCGCCCAACGGCTGCCCGCGACAATGAACGCCAGTGCCGAGGCGTTCATCATGATTTCCAGGCTCATCAGCACGAAAAGAATGTTGCGGCGCACCATCAGCCCGACCAGACCGAGGCAGAACAGGATGCCGGCGACGGCCAGGCCATGTTCGAGAGGAATTGCAGGCATGTCGTTACTCCTTCGCCTCGTTGCGGCCGAGGTGGAATGCCGTTACCGCTGCAGCGAGCAGCAGCATCGAGGCCAGTTCCACCACCAGCAGGTAAGGGCCGAACAGGCTGATGCCGACGGCCTTGGCATCGACAGTGGTGTGGCCGATGCCAACACCGCTTTGATTGCCGAACAGCACATAGAGCAGTTCCAGCAGCAGCAGGGCGCCGAGGAACACCGGCCCCGCCCAGATACCGGGCTTGAGCCAGTCGCGCTCCTGGCGAACCGAAGCCGGCCCCAGGTTGAGCATCATCACCACGAAGACGAACAGCACCATGATGGCGCCAGCGTAGGCGATCACTTCCAGTACGCCGGCAAACGGCGCGCCGAGGGCGAAGAAGGTCATCGCCACGGAGATCAGCGAAATGATCAGGTAGAGCAGGGCGTGTACCGGGTTGGTGTTGGTGATCACCCGAAGGGTGGACACCACAGCGACACCGGATGCGAAATAGAAAGCGAATTCCATCTTTCTTCCTTAAGGGAGCAAGCTCTTCACGTTGATCGGCTCGGCTTCGTTCTGCGCAGCGCCTTTCGGCTTGCCGGCAACCGCCATACCTGCAACACGGTAGAAGTTGTAATCAGGGTTCTTGCCGGGGCCGGAGATCAGCAGATCTTCTTTCTCGTACACCAGGTCCTGACGTTTGAACTCGGCCATTTCGAAATCCGGCGTCAGCTGGATCGCGGTGGTCGGGCAGGCTTCCTCGCAGAGGCCGCAGAAAATGCAGCGCGAGAAGTTGATGCGGAAGAACTCGGGGTACCAGCGACCGTCGTCGGTTTCGGCTTTCTGCAGCGAGATGCAACCGACCGGGCAGGCCACGGCACACAGGTTGCACGCTACACAGCGCTCTTCACCATCGGGGTCGCGGGTCAGGACGATGCGACCACGGTAGCGCGGTGGCAGGTAGACCGGCTCTTCCGGGTACTGCAGGGTGTCGCGTTTGCGGAACCCGTGGGAGAACACCATCACCAGGCTGCGCAGCTGGGTGTAGGTGCCTTTGATGATGTCAAAAATGTACTTCATGCTCTATATCCTCACTGAACCGCGCCGGCCGGCGTGTTCAACAACACGAGCGCGGCGGTCACCAGCAGGTTGATCAGGGTCAGCGGCAGGCAGAACTTCCAGCTGAAGTCCATCACCTGGTCATAGCGCGGGCGCGGAATCGAGGCGCGCAGCAGGATGAACAGCATGATGAAGAACGCGGTCTTCAGGGCAAACCAGAGGAACGGCAGTTGCGGCAGGATGCCGAACGGGCCGTGCCAGCCACCGAAGAACAGCGTTACCAGCAGCGCCGAGATCAGGATGATGCCGATGTACTCACCGACGAAGAACATGCCCCATTTCATACCGGCATATTCAATGTGGTAACCGTCGGCCAGTTCCTGTTCCGCTTCCGGCTGGTCGAAGGGGTGACGGTGAGTCACGGCAACGCCGGCGATGAAGAAGGTGCAGAAGCCAAAGAACTGCGGAATGATGAACCACAGGTTCTGCGCCTGGTAGTCGACGATGTCGCGCATGTTGAACGAGCCAACCTGCGCCACGATGCCCATCAGCGCCAGGCCCATGAACACTTCGTACGACACGGTTTGGGCCGAAGCCCGCAGGCTGCCGAGCAGTGCGTACTTGTTGTTCGACGACCAACCGGCGAACAGTACGGCGTAGACCGACAGGCCGGCCATGGCGAAGAAGAACAGCAGGCCGATGTTCAGGTCCGCGACACCCCAGGTCGGGGTGATCGGGATGATCGCGAAGGCAATCAGCAGAGCACTCATGGCCACGACCGGCGCCAGGGTGAAGATCACCTTGTCGACGAAGGGTGGGTTCCAGTCCTCCTTGAAGAACATCTTCAGCATGTCGGCAGCGATCTGGAACATGCCGAATGGGCCGACGCGGTTCGGACCGTAACGGTCCTGCCACCAGCCCAGCAGGCGCCGCTCGACGAAGCTGAGCAGCGCGCCGCAGACCACCACGGCCAGCAAGACCACGATGGCCTTGACGACGGTGATGATCACATCGATCACTTCAGGGGTGAACCAGGTCATTGTGCTGCCTCCTGCAGGCCTTCGACGGTGTGACCGAAGATGGCTGGCGGGATACCGGCCAGGCCTTTCGGCAGGGCAACCAGGCCAGCGCCCAGTTCCTCATTGATACGCAGCGGCAGACGCAGGGTCTGGCCGGCGACGTTCAGGCTGAGCATGGCGCCGTCGTTGACACCCAGGCGGTCGGCTTCGGACTTGGCCAGGGCGACGTAGGCTTGCGGGATACGCTCTTGCACCGGTGCTGCGCGCGAAGAGTTCTCTTCACTGCCGAACAGGTGATAGAACGGCACCGCTTGCCAGGTACCACGAGCCGGTGCGAAGGCGCCAGGAATGTTGGCGAACCAGTTCAGCTTGTCGCCCTGGCTTTCGATCAGGCGGGTGCCCGGATCGCCAGCGCGCAGGTGACCACCGACTTCGTCCTGGAACTTGTTCCAGGCTTGTGGCGAGTTCCAGCCCGGCGACCAGGCAAACGGCACTTGCTGACGCGGTTCAACCGAACCCGAATAACCTTCCATGGAGAAGGCGAATGCGGTGTCCTGGTCTTGTGGAGTACGCGGCTCGTGTACGCTGATGTTGGCGCGCATGGCGGTACGACCGGAGTAGCGCAGCGGCTCGCGGGCCAGTTTCAGGCCTTTGATACGGAATGCCGCCGACGGTGCCGCGTTGACGATGCCCGCCAGTTGCGGGGCCGCTGTTGCGCAGGCGCTGGTGACATGGTCCAGTTGGGTCCAGTCCACCGGCTTGTTCAGCAGGGTCGAGCGCAGGGCGTGCATCCAGCGCCAGCCTTCGTGAACCAGGATCGAAGCGTCCATGTAGGTCGGATCGAACACCTGGAAGAAACGCTGGGCGCGGCCTTCGAGGCTGACCAGGGTACCGTCGCCTTCAGCGAAGGTAGCCGCAGGCAGCACCAGGTGGGCGCGGTCAGTGGTCGGAGTCTTCTGGTGGTCCGCAACGATGACAACCTTGGCGGCCGCCAGCGCAGCATCGACCTTGGCCGCTGGCAGGCGGCTGTACAGGTCGTTTTCCAGTACGACGATGGCGTCGGCTTTGCCGGAAATCACGGCATCCAGCGCGGCATCGGCCGAGTCACCGCCGAGCATGGCAAGCCCGAGGCTGTTGGCTTCAGGGACGACCAGGCTCAGGGAGCCATTCTTCTCGCGCAGCTTCAGCGCCTTGGCGATGTTGGCGGCGGCTTCGATCAGGGCCTTGGAGCCCAGCGAAGTACCGGCAACGACCAGTGGGCGGTTGGCAGCGACCAGGGCATCGGCGATGCGCTTGGCCAGGGCCAGGGCTTCGGTGTCCAGGCCTTCAACGGCAGGGGCGCTTGGGTCGATGGCGTGGGCGACGGCGAAACCGAGGCGAGCCAGGTCATCCGGGGATGCGTGTACGCATTCTTCGGCGACGTCATCGAGCTTGGTTTCGGCCAGGCTGGCGATGAACAGCGGGTACATCGCGTGTTGGCCGATGTTTTTCACCGCAGCGTCGAGCCAAGGCTGAACACGCATGGCCTCGGCCATGGCCTCGGCCTTGCCCTTGACCGACTGGCGCAGGGCCAGGGCAACGCGGGCAGCTGTTTGGGTCAGGTCTTCACCGAGGACGAACACGGCATCGTGGTCTTCCATCTCGCGCAGGGTTGGCACCGGCAGCGGGCTGTCGTTCAGCACCTGCAGAACCAGGCGCACCTGCTCAAGTTCAGCGGCTTCCATACCCGAGTAGAAGTGTTCGGCACCGACCAGTTCGCGCAGGCCGTAGTTGCTTTCCAGGCTGGCGCGTGGCGAGCCGATACCGACGATGTTGCGACCACGCAGCATATCGGCCGCTTGATCGAGGGCGGCGTCCAGGCTCAGTTTCTGGCCATTGGCGAGCAGCGGCTGGCGTGGGCGGTCTTCACGGTTGACGTAGCCATAGCCGAAGCGGCCACGGTCGCACAGGAAGTACTGGTTAACGGAGCCGTTGAAGCGGTTCTCGATACGGCGCAGTTCGCCATAACGCTCACCCGGGCTGATGTTGCAACCGCTGGAGCAGCCATGGCAGATGCTCGGGGCGAACTGCATGTCCCATTTGCGGTTGTAGCGCTCGGAGTGCGTCTTGTCGGTGAACACGCCGGTCGGGCAGACCTCGGTCAGGTTGCCGGAGAATTCGCTCTCCAGGGCACCGTCTTCGACGCGGCCGAAGTAGACGTTGTCGTGGGCACCGAAAACGCCCAGGTCAGTACCGCCTGCGTAGTCCTTGTAGTAACGCACGCAACGGTAGCAGGCGATGCAGCGGTTCATCTCGTGAGCGATGAACGGGCCGAGTTCCTGGTTCTGGTGGGTACGCTTGGTGAAACGGTAGCGGCGCTCGTTGTGGCCGGTCATTACCGTCATGTCTTGCAGGTGGCAGTGACCGCCTTCCTCACAGACCGGGCAGTCGTGTGGGTGGTTGGTCATCAGCCATTCGACGACGCTGGCGCGGAACACCTTGGCTTCTTCGTCGTCAATGGAGATCCAGCTGCCATCGGTGGCGGGGGTCATGCAGGACATGACGATACGACCACGCTTGTCGTTCTCGTCGGTGTACTGCTTGACCGCGCACTGGCGGCAAGCACCGACGCTACCGAGCGCCGGGTGCCAGCAGAAATAAGGAATGTCGAGGCCGAGCGACAGACACGCCTGTAACAGGTTGTCTGCGCCGTTGACTTCGAGCTCTTTGCCGTCTACGTGGATAGTGGCCATGGTTCAAAGTTCTTCGTTGGCCCGCGTCTGCGGGCGTGGCTAATGGAAAACTGTGTGCTTGCAGCCCGCGACAGGCGGACCCGGGCGAGCTGTGCAAGCAGCGGGTGGCACGGACCACCCGCGTTCTATTCGTTATGCGCCGACGACAATCGGCTTCGCCAGGTCCGGGCGCACGCCTGCGTTCGCAGCAATGCCAGCCTCGAATTCCGGGCGGAAATATTTGATCGCGCTGCCCAATGGCTCCACGGCACCCGGTGCGTGCGCACAGAAGGTCTTGCCTGGGCCGAGGAAACCGACCAGACCCAGCAGGGTCTCGATGTCGCCCTGCTGGCCCTGGCCTTTCTCGAGGGCGCGCAGGAGCTTGACGCTCCATGGCAGGCCATCGCGGCACGGGGTGCAGAAACCACAGGATTCACGGGCAAAGAACTCTTCCATGTTGCGCAGCAGCGAGACCATGTTGACGCTGTCGTCCACGGCCATGGCCAGGCCAGTACCCATACGGGTGCCAACCTTGGCGATGCCACCGGCGTACATTTGTGCGTCCAGGTGCTCTGGCAGCAGGAAACCGGTACCGGCACCACCAGGCTGCCAGCACTTGAGCTTGAAGCCGTCGCGCATGCCACCGGCATAGTCTTCGAACAGTTCGCGAGCGCTGACGCCGAATGGCAGTTCCCACAGGCCAGGGTTCTTCACCTTGCCGGAGAAGCCCATCAGCTTGGTGCCGTGGTCTTCGCTGCCTTCGCGGGCCAGCGATTTGTACCAGTCGATGCCGTTGCCGACGATCGCCGGCACGTTGCACAGCGTCTCGACGTTGTTCACGCAGGTCGGCTTGCCCCACACGCCAACGGCGGCAGGGAAGGGCGGCTTGGAGCGCGGGTTGGCGCGGCGACCTTCGAGGGAGTTGATCAGTGCGGTTTCTTCACCGCAGATGTAGCGACCGGCACCGGTGTGGACGAACAGCTCGAAGTCGAAGCCGCTGCCGAGGATGTTCTTGCCCAGCAGGCCGGCGGCCTTGGCTTCTTCGACCGCACGGTTCAGGTGCGCGGCTGCGGTGACGTATTCGCCACGCAGGAAGATGTAGCCACGGTAGGCTTTCAGCGCGCGGGCGCTGATCAGCATGCCTTCGATCAGCAGATGGGGCAGTTGCTCCATCAGCATGCGGTCTTTCCAGGTGTTGGGTTCCATTTCATCCGCGTTGCACAGCAGGTAGCGGATGTTCATGGATTCGTCTTTGGGCATCAGGCCCCATTTGACGCCGGTCGGGAAGCCCGCACCACCACGGCCCTTGAGGCCGGAGTCCTTGACGGTCTGGACGATGTCGTCCTGGGACATTTGCCCCAGCGCCTTGCGGGCGGCAGCGTAGCCGTCCTTGGCCTGGTACTCGTCGAGCCACACCGGCTGGCCGTCATCGCGCAGACGCCAGGTCAGCGGGTGGGTTTCGGCGGTGCGGGCAATGCGGTTGGCAGGCCCGAAGGAGGTAAGGGTCATACGTAGCCCTCCAGCAGTTTGGAGACGCCAGCCGGCTGTACGTCACCGAAGGTGTCGTCGTCGATCATCAGCGCCGGGGCCTTGTCGCAGTTACCCAGGCAGCACACCGGCAGCAGGGTGAAGCGACCGTCCGGGGTGGTCTGGCCGAGGCCAATGCCCAGCTCGCTCTGGATCTGGCTGACCACCGACTCGTGGCCGCCGATGTAGCAGACCATGCTGTCGCAGACGCGGATGATGTGCCGGCCGACAGGCTGACGGAAGATCTGGCTGTAGAAGGTTGCGACGCCTTCGACATCGCTGGCCGGAATGCCCAGGATCTCGCCGATGGCGTAGACCGCACCGTCAGGCACCCAGCCACGTTCTTTCTGAACGATCTTCAGGGCTTCGATGGACGCCGCGCGCGGGTCCTCGTAGTGATGCATCTCGTGCTCGATGGCCGAGCGCTCGGTTTCGCTCAGGGCGAAACGGTCGGTTTGGATAAGCGTGCTATTCATGCTTAGCGGTCCACGTCAGCCATAACGAAGTCGATACTGCCCAGGTACGCAATGAGGTCCGCGACCATGCTGCCGCGAATCACCGAAGGGATCTGCTGCAGGTGCGGGTAGCTCGGGGTACGAATCCGGGTGCGGTAGCTCATGGTGCCGCCATCGCTCGTCAGGTAGTAACTGTTGATACCCTTGGTCGCTTCGATCATCTGGAAGGATTCGTTGGCCGGCATGACCGGGCCCCACGAAACTTGCAGGAAGTGCGTGATCAGGGTTTCGATGTGCTGCAGGGTGCGCTCTTTCGGTGGCGGCGTGGTCAGCGGGTGATCCGCCTTGTACGGGCCTTCCGGCATGTTGCGCATGCACTGGTCGATGATGCGGATACTCTGGCGCATCTCTTCAACGCGGACCATGCAACGGTCGTAGGCATCGCCATTGTGAGCCAGCGGCACTTCGAACTCGAAGTTCTCGTAGCCCGAGTAAGGGCGGGCTTTACGCAGGTCGAAGTCCAGGCCGGTGGAACGCAGGCCAGCACCGGTGACACCCCACTCCAGGGCTTCCTTGGTGTTGTACTGGGCAACGCCGATGGTACGGCCGCGCAGGATACTGTTCTGCAGGGCGGCTTTCTCGTACTCGTCCAGGCGCTTGGGCAGCCATTCGACGAAGTCCTTGACCAGGCGGTCCCAGCCACGTGGCAGGTCGTGGGCGACGCCACCGATGCGGTACCAGGCCGGGTGCAGACGGAAGCCGGTGATCGCTTCGATCACGGTGTAGGCGCGCTGGCGGTCGGTGAAGGTGAAGAACACCGGGGTCATGGCGCCGACGTCCTGGATGTAGGTACCCAGGAACAGCAGGTGGCTGGTGATCCGGAAGAACTCGGCCATCATGATGCGGATGACGTCGACCTTCTGTGGCACCTTGATACCGGCCAGCTTCTCGACGGCCAGTACATACGGCAGGTTGTTCATCACACCGCCGAGGTAGTCGATACGGTCGGTGTAAGGAATGAAACTGTGCCAGGACTGACGCTCGGCCATCTTCTCGGCACCACGGTGGTGGTAACCGATGTCCGGAACGCAGTCGACGATCTCTTCGCCGTCCAGCTGCAGGACGATACGGAAGGCACCGTGAGCCGAAGGGTGGTTCGGCCCCAGGTTGAGGAACATGTAGTCCTCGTTGGCACCGGAACGCTTCATGCCCCAGGCTTCAGGGTTGAAGCGCGCGGCTTCTTCCTCGAGCTGTTGCTTGGCCAGGTTCAGGCTGTACGGATCGAACTCGGTGGCGCGGGCAGGGAAGTCCTTGCGCAGCGGGTGACCTTCCCAGGTCGGCGGCATCATGATGCGGGTCAGGTGCGGGTGGCCGGCAAAGTTGATGCCGAACATATCCCAGACTTCACGCTCGTACCAGTTGGCGTTCGGCCAGATACCGGTGACGGTTGGCAGGCTCAGGTCGCTCTCAGACAGGGCGACCTTGATCATTACGTCACTATTACGTTCGATCGAGAGCAGGTGGTAGAACACACTGAAATCGGCGCCCGGCAAGCCACGGCGCTGGGTGCGCAGACGCTCGTCCACACCGTGCAGGTCATAGAGCATGACATACGGTTTAGGCAGGTTGCGCAGGAACGTCAGTACTTCGATCAGCTTGGCGCGGGTCACCCACAGCACAGGCATGCCGGTGCGGGTTTCCTGGGCGGTGAACGCCTCTGGGCCAAAACGATTGTTCAGTTCGACGACCACATCCTGGTCGTCAGCCTTGTAAGGCGGGATGTAAATAGCGGTGTCCGCTGTCATGGTCTCGGTCGCTTTCGGTCAACGTAGAGAATGAAGCCAGGCCGCCTGTTCCGCAGAGCAGGCAGCAGGTCGCTGGATCAGACTTCGTCGGGGCTGCGCAGGTTGGTGACCTGGATGCGCTGTTCACGACGCTGCTCTTTCTGTGACGGCATCTCGGCGCGGTATACGCCTTGATCACCGACAACCCAGGAAAGAGGGCGACGCTCCTGGCCAATCGACTCCTGCAGCAACATCAGGCCTTGCAGGAATGCTTCAGGGCGAGGCGGGCAGCCAGGCACGTAGACATCCACGGGGAGGAACTTGTCGACCCCCTGAACGACCGAGTAAATGTCGTACATGCCGCCAGAGTTCGCGCACGAACCCATGGAGATGACCCACTTGGGTTCGAGCATCTGCTCGTACAGGCGCTGAATGATCGGCGCCATTTTGATGAAGCAGGTGCCAGCGACGACCATGAAGTCGGCCTGACGCGGTGATGCCCGGATGACTTCGGCGCCGAAGCGGGCGATGTCGTGGGGCGCCGTGAAGGCCGTGGTCATTTCCACGTAGCAGCAGGAGAGGCCGAAGTTATAAGGCCACAGGGAGTTTTTACGCCCCCAGTTCACCGCGCCACTGAGCACATCTTCAAGTTTGCCCATGAAGATGTTCTTGTGGACCTGGTCCTCTAGCAGCGAATCGGAGACGGTTTCCCGTTCTCCGATGGGGTACTGCTCGTTAGGCGCATCCGGATCGATTCTGGTGAGATTGTATTGCATTGCCAAAGCCTCATTGTTTCAGCTTCGCTTGCCGCTTGCGACGACCTACGGGAGCCCAATCGAGCGCCCCTACTCGCCAAAGGTAGACAAGACCTGCCAACAGAATTGCTATGAAAACGAGTGCTTCGACGAATCCGGTCCAGCCGCTTTCGCGAACAGACACAGACCATGCAAAGAGAAAGAGGGCTTCGATATCGAAGATCACGAACAGCATCGCGACCAGATAGAATTTTGCCGAGAGGCGCAGACGTGCGCTGCCGGTAGGCAGCATGCCGGATTCAAAGGGTTCGTTCTTGCTGCGGCCCCAGGCCTTGCTGCCGAGCAGGCTGGACAGACCGAGCATGAAGGCGCACAGGCCGACGACACCCAAAAGGAAAATGGCAAAGCCCCAGTTGTGGGCGATGAGTCCTGTCGAATCGGGCATGCTGAAAATCCTTAACAGAGCGCTTGGGTCTCTGAGCTTGAAAGAAGTAGAGCAGTGACGATATGTCGCAGCGGGATCTATCGGGCTGATTTTATGGGTAAAGCGGGTGCAAGTAAAATTTCTGCAGCAAATTAATTCGTTAGATTAAGAACAAAAATCTTTCGTAACACGCTGCAGGCCGCATAGGCTGGGCATTGCCTCACCTTTTGTTAATTATGTTTCTTGCTTGGTGTAATGAACGACAAGATTGTTAATGATAATTGATATCATTTGGCGCGACTGTTTATTAGCGCCTTCTGTTGCCTGGAAGTTCCTGCTCATAGTGCAGTGTCCCTAATTTTTTGCGTTTACCTATTTAGCAGCTTTTTTCCTGGGTTGTGCCGCCTTGGATCAATGCTTCGGTGCGTTGGTTGGTGGCTCATGAGGCAGTCCACCCTGTAGGAGCAGGGCTTGCCCGCGATGCAGTCACCCCGCACTCATGGGCACTCCGCCGAAGCCATCCCAGGCGAACCTGTGGGGAGCGCTGATGGGTCTAGCTGGCTCTCGCTCATGGCAGGTGTAAAAAAACCCGGAGCCCCATCACAGGCCCCGGGTTTTCAGTGCTACCCGAATATCAGCTACTGATCATTGATCAGTGGAACTGCTCTTCTTCGGTGGAGCCGGTCAGTGCGGTTACCGAAGACGAGCCGCCCTGAATCACGGTGGTCATGTCGTCGAAGTAGCCGGTGCCGACTTCCTGTTGGTGAGCAACGAAGGTGTAGCCTTTGGACGCGTCGGCGAACTCCTGCTCCTGCAGCTTCACGTAGGCAGTCATGTCGTTGCGGGCGTAGTCGTGCGCCAGGTTGAACATGCTGTGCCACATGTTGTGGATACCCGCCAGGGTGATGAACTGGTGCTTGTAACCCATGGCCGACAGTTCGCGCTGGAACTTGGCGATGGTCGCGTCGTCCAGGTTTTTCTTCCAGTTGAAGGAAGGCGAGCAGTTGTAGGACAGGATCTGGTCTGGGTATTCCTTCTTGATCGCTTCGGCGAAGCGACGAGCTTCGTCCAGGTCTGGCTTGGCGGTTTCACACCAGATCAGGTCGGCGTACGGCGCGTAGGCCAGGCCGCGAGCGATGGCTTGATCCAGGCCGGCGCGTACTTTGTAGAAGCCTTCCTGGGTGCGTTCGCCGATCACGAATGGCTGATCGTACGGGTCGCAGTCGCTGGTCAGCAGGTCGGCGGCGTTAGCGTCGGTACGGGCCAGAATGATGGTCGGTACGCCGGCAACGTCGGCAGCCAGACGGGCAGCGGTCAGCTTCTGAACGGCTTCCTGGGTTGGAACCAGTACTTTACCGCCCATGTGGCCGCATTTCTTCACGGAGGCCAGTTGGTCTTCGAAGTGAACGCCAGCAGCGCCTGCTTCGATCATGTTCTTCATCAGTTCGTAGGCGTTCAGTACGCCACCGAAACCGGCTTCGGCGTCCGCTACGATCGGAGCGAAGTAGTCGATGTAGCCGTCATCGCCTGGGTTCTTGCCGGCTTTCCACTGGATCTGGTCGGCACGACGGAACGAGTTGTTGATGCGCTTGACCACAGTTGGAACCGAGTCCACTGGGTACAGCGACTGGTCTGGGTACATGGACTCGGCCGAGTTGTTATCGGCAGCCACTTGCCAGCCGGACAGGTAGATAGCCTGGATGCCGGCCTTGACCTGTTGTACTGCCTGGCCGCCGGTCAGGGCGCCCATGCAGTTGACGAAATCTTTTTCGGGGCGGAAGGATGGGTGGGCACCTTGGGTAACCAGGTTCCACAGCTTCTCGGCACCCATGCGGGCCAGGGTGTGCTCTGGCTGGACCGAGCCACGCAGACGGACAACATCAGCAGCGGTGTAGGTACGGGTCACGCCTTTCCAGCGCGGGTTTTCGGCCCAGTCTTTTTCGAGGGCTGCAATTTGCTGTTCGCGTGTCAGTGCCATGAAAATAAACCTCGTCGCATAGGTCTTGGTAAAAATGTTCGCTCTGTCGGCTGCGCTGTTCATTTACAGGGGCAGCACCGATTGCTCGCAGATCAGAAGCATTGGCGATCAGTCGTGTTTGGCGAAATGTGCGACGGTTGAACGAGTGAGGCTCAAGGGGGAAGTGAGCAGGTAGTTGGCGCTTCTGGTGACTGCAGGTTGGCTCGTGGTTGCCGTGCTGCGATCCCTGATGGGCCGTGTACCGTTTGATGCGCTTCCGTCCCTCGGGACAACTTCGTTCCAGTCGCAATCTCGTCAAACGCCTTGTGGGCTGTACAGACACGAATCGGCTCAGTTGGGTAGGTTTAGAGCGCGACTCGAAGGCCCTTGCCAGGGCCTCTGATTAGCGGGAGCGGGGCCATCATGCCTCTGCGATTTGAGGCCGTCAAATGTTTTGTAGTGCTTTTTTGTGGTTACTACATCTTTGGTCTAATAAGACTCGTCAGTCAGTTCCGAGGCCGTTGGTCGAGGCCTTGATTTCCCTGGGATCAGTCCAATGCATCGACTTTTACCCGCAACGTCATGTTTTCACCGCGTTGAGTCGAGTAAGTGAAGGCCTGAGTGTTGCGTTCCGACTGGCTTTGCTGGTTGTTGCCAGCCAGTGTGATCCATTCCCCTAGTTTTCCTGTGACTTTTGTGTCGGTACTTTGAACGTTCACTACATCGGGGCGTTCCTGGCTCATCCGGTCGTTGTTGGTGCTGATGTTCAGGTGCACGGTCTGGCCGGTGACGCTTGCGGTCACGTAGAAACCTTGCGTGACATTGCGGTACTCCGTCTGGCTTTGCAGGCGGCCATAGGTGTCGGTCTGGGTGGTGGTCAGCGGGACGCTCTGGCCCACCTGAATCAGTGCCGGTACGCCTTCGCTGGCCTGAACTTGTTGCAGGCCGCCTTCGCGGTTGGCTGTGCCGTAGCGAATGACGCGTGCGTTGCCGCGATTGTCCTGAAAGTTGCTGTCGTTGTTGTCAACGCTGATCAGCAGGCGCCGGGGCGCGGTATCGAGCTGTTCAAGGAGGGTGCGAAGCTCGTCGATCTTGTCGGGGGCGGCTTTGACGATGAGTTTGTTTTCAAAGGCGCTGACGCTGCCGTCCTTGCCGAGAAAGGACTGTGCGGCGGGGAGGATTTCGGCGCTGGTCCGGTGGCTCAGTGGCAACACTTCAGTGGCGGCCAGGGTGCTGAGGCTGAAGGACAGCAGTAGTGAGGCGAGAAGGGGGCGTAGCGGCATGTCCATGATCTCCGCGGGTGGAGAGGACATGATGGCAAATTTGCGGCAGATGTGGGAGTTGTGTGGTGGAAAAGCATCTCCGGCAAGGCCGCCGCTCTTGAGGCGTTGGCCCTGCCGGGGATTGGCCGTCAAGCCAGCTCTTTGGACTCGCGCACCATGTCGACGTGCGGGATGCCGGCTTCGAGGAACTCCTCGCTGACCACTTTGAAGCCCAGGCGCTCGTAGAACGGCGTGGCGTGAACCTGGGCACTGAGCATCTGCTGCTTCAGGTCGCGGTTCTGGGCTTCGACGATCACCGCTTGCATCAGGGCATCGCCGACCTTCAGCCCGCGCCAGTCCTTGAGGACCGACACCCGGCCAATATGGCCGCTGGGCAGCAGGCGTGCCGTACCGATGGCAAAATCACCTTCGTAGGCCAGGAAATGCACCGCGCTGGTATCGTCAGTGTCCCATTCCAGCTCAGGCGGTACGGCCTGTTCGGCGATGAACACGGCTTCACGAATGCGACGGATGTCAGCGTTGTCTTTCTGCCAGTCGGCAACCCGTACCGTGATCTTATTCATTGGCAAACCCCAGGCTTCCTTGCTTGATCAGTTCGCAGAGCAGGGTAAGGCCATCTTCATGGCTTAGCCACTCGCCAAGGTTTTCAACATGCAATGCGTCGGCGGCACAGATCAGCTTGAGCATTTCGCGCAGGTCGCCCGGCAGCAGGCGGCTCTGGCCGCTGGCGAACAGCAGCAGGTTGTCGTCGACTTCGGACCAGGCCAGACGGGCGCTTGGATTGCGGATCAGGATGGCGCCTTGTTCGAGGCTGTCGATCAGCTCTTCCTCGCTCAGCGGCTCGCCACTGACCAGCTCGGGGTAGCGTGGCTCGGTCATGAACTGGCCGAACCAGGTCAGCAGCAGGCGCTCGTCGCCCATGTGCTCGGTCAGCAGGTTCTTCAGGCGGTCGAGGGCGTCGTGCTGGATCTGGTGCGGATCGCTGACCGGCTTGGCGTCGGCGTCACTGTAGCGGTCTTCATCAGGCAGGAACTGGCTGAGGAAGTCGGTGAAGTGGGTGAGCACTTCTGCAGCGCTTGGTGCGCGGAAGCCGACCGAGTAGGTCATGCAGTCGTCTTCGGCGATGCCGTAGTGAGCCAGGCGCGGCGGCAGGTAGAGCATGTCGCCGGGTTCCAGGGTCCACTCGTCGCTCTGCTCGAAGTCCGCCAGGATACGCAGGTCGCTGTGCTCGATCAGCGGGCTGTCGCTGTCGCAGACCTGGCCGATTTTCCAGTTGCGCTTGCCTTGGCCTTGCAGCAGGAACACGTCGTAGTTGTCGAAGTGTGGACCAACGCTGCCACCGGGGGCGGCGAAGCTGATCATCACGTCGTCGATACGCCAGCTTGGCAGGAAGCGGAAGTGCTCCAGCAGCTCGCCCACTTCAGGAACGAACTGGTCGACCGCTTGTACCAGCAGGGTCCAGTCACGCGCTGGCAGTTGGCTGAAGGCGTCTTCCTCGAATGGGCCGCGACGCATTTCCCATGGGCGTTCGCCATGTTCGAGGATCAGGCGCGATTCGACTTCCTCTTCCAGGGCGAGGCCGGCCAGTTCGTCGGCGTCGATCGGGCTTTCAAAGTCCGGGAAGGCCTGGCGGACGAGCAGGGGTTTTTTCTGCCAGTAGTCGCGCATGAATTCGCGGGCTGTGAGGCCGCCCAGAAGCTGCAGTGGTGTATCAGGATTCATGTGTAACCTATTGAAAAAAAGTAATTTTCTTTCGGTAATAAAAACGCCCGGCTTGGCCGGGCGTTAACGCGCAAGGCAATAATCAGACGCGTTTGGCTTGAGCTGCAGCGTTACCGATGTAGGACGCTGGAGTCAGCTTCTTCAGTTCTTCGCGCGCTTCGGCAGGCATGTCCAGACCGTCGATGAAGGTCAGGAGTGCTTCCGGGCTGATGCCCTTGCCGCGAGTCAGCTCCTTGAGCTTCTCGTAAGGGTTTTCGATGTTGTAGCGACGCATTACGGTCTGGATTGGCTCGGCCAATACTTCCCAGCAGGCGTCCAGGTCGTCGGCGATGCGCTGGGTGTTGATTTCCAGCTTGCTGATGCCCTTCAGGCTGGCCTCGTAGGCGATCACGCTGTGGGCGAAACCAACGCCCAGGTTGCGCAGCACGGTGGAGTCGGTCAGGTCGCGCTGCCAGCGCGAGATCGGCAACTTGCTGGCCAGGTGCTGGAACAGTGCGTTGGCGATACCGAGGTTGCCTTCGGAGTTTTCGAAGTCGATCGGGTTGACCTTGTGCGGCATGGTCGAAGAACCGATTTCACCCGCGATGGTGCGCTGCTTGAAGTAGCCCAGCGAGATGTAGCCCCAGATATCGCGATCGAAGTCGATCAGGATGGTGTTGAAGCGGGCAATCGCGTCGAACAGCTCGGCAATGTAGTCGTGCGGTTCGATCTGGGTGGTGTACGGGTTGAACACCAGGCCCAGTTCGTCTTCGATGAAGGCGCGGGCATTGGCTTCCCAGTCGATTTGCGGGTAAGCCGACAGGTGGGCGTTGTAGTTGCCCACGGCGCCGTTGATCTTGCCCAGCAGCGGGACAGCGGCAACCTGTGCGATCTGGCGCTCGAGGCGGTAGACGACGTTGGCCAGTTCCTTGCCCAAGGTGGTCGGCGAAGCCGGTTGGCCGTGGGTGCGCGACAGCATTGGTACGTCGGCGAAACGGTGGGCCAGTTCACGGATGGCGTTGGCGATCTGGCGCATCAGTGGCAGCAGCACGTCATCACGGCCAGCGCGCAGCATCAGGCCGTGGGACAGGTTGTTGATGTCCTCGCTGGTGCAGGCGAAGTGAATGAACTCACTGACCTTGGCCAGCTCTGGCAGCTTGGCTGCCTGCTCCTTGAGCAGGTATTCGATGGCTTTTACGTCGTGGTTGGTGGTGCGCTCGATCTCTTTCACGCGCTCGGCGTGCTCGAGGGCGAACTCATCGGCCAGGCCGTTGAGCAGGGCGTTGGCTTCGGCGGAGAAGGCCGGAACTTCGCTGATTTGCGGGTGAGCGGCCAGGCGCTGGAGCCAGCGAACTTCAACCAGGGCGCGGAAACGGATCAGGCCGTATTCGCTGAAAATAGGGCGCAGGGCCTGGGTTTTGCCGGCGTAGCGGCCGTCAACAGGGGAAACCGCAGTGAGCGAGGAGAGCTGCATGGGGTGTTCTCGGACAGTCGGGCAACGAAAAGGGCGCATATCATACATGAAAAATGCACCCGGGTCGGGGGTCTGACAAAAGGTAAAACGCTTGGTGTCTGCAGGAGCCGGCGTTGCCAGCGATGGTGTGGTCGAGCCATCCGCTGTTTCGCGTTGCTTGAATCGCCAGCAAGGCTGGCTCCTGTGCGGTGTTTAGCCGCGCATCATCGGGTAGAGCTCTTTGAGCAGTTTGCGCCGGCTGAACACCAGTTGCCAGCGATGGCCGCCAAGCTGGCGCCAGAGGCGCGCCGCGCGGATGCCGGCGAGCAGCAGGGCGCGGATCTTCGAGGCGTTGTTGGGTTGTTGCAGGTGACGCATGTCACCGTGTACCTGAATGCGTTGGCGCAGGGTGCTCAGGGTGTCCTGATACAGGGCGCCACTGGAGGCTATGACGTTCTCGTGCGCGAGGCCGAAATGATCGGCCTGGGACTGGATTTGTGGCAGGCGGTTGCCGATGACTTCAAGCATGTCGCCACGTTTGGCCAGTTGGCGCTCAAGGCCCAGCATCGACAGCGCGTAGCGCAGTGGTTCACGCTGCAGGCTGGCGGGGTCGCGCTCCAGGGCGCTGACCAGGGCGCGGTAGCCGTCTCGCAGGTTGAGGTCATCGCCGCCGAACACTTCCAGGGTGTCCTTGGGGTCGCGCACCAATAGGCTGCCGAGCATGCAGCTCAGGTTGGCTTCGCTGACCTGGCCGGTACGGGCAATTCGATCGACCAGTACGGCAGCCTGAAAGACGCCGCCCAGTGCAACCAGCTGTTCTTGCGTGGTATTCATCAACGCTGGCTCCAAGGCTCGGCTACTTCGATCACGCCGCCGCCCAAGCAGATCTCACCATCATAGAAGACCACGGACTGGCCGGGCGTTACCGCCCTTTGAGGTTCTTCAAATACTGCCCGATAACCGTCGTTGGTGCGCTCCAGGGTGCAGGCCTGGTCGCTCTGGCGGTAGCGCACTTTCGCGGTCAGGCGGCGTGGGCTGGACAGGTCGATCGGGTTCACCCAGAAGATCTCCGAGGCGAGCAAGGCGCGGGAGAACAGCCATGGGTGTTCATTGCCCTGGCCAACTACCAGCACGTTGCGGGCGAGGTCTTTCTCCAGCACGTACCACGGCTCATCGCCTGCGTCTTTCAGACCGCCGATACCCAGCCCCTGGCGTTGCCCGATGGTGTGGTACATCAGGCCATGGTGGCGGCCGATGACGTCGCCTTCAGTGGTCTGGATTTCGCCAGGCTGGGCGGGCAGGTACTGCTTGAGGAAATCGCTGAAGCGACGTTCACCGATAAAGCAGATGCCGGTGGAGTCTTTTTTCTTTGCGGTAGCCAGGCCATGTTTTTCGGCGATGGCGCGTACTTCCGGTTTTTCCAGTTCACCGACCGGGAACAGGGTGCGGGCAATCTGCTCGCCGCCGACGGCGTGGAGGAAGTAGCTCTGGTCCTTGTTCGGGTCCAGGCCTTTGAGCAGCTCGGTGCGGCCGTCAATGTCGCGGCGGCGCACGTAGTGGCCGGTGGCGATCAGGTCGGCACCGAGCATCAGGGCGTAGTCTAGGAACGCCTTGAACTTGATTTCGCGGTTGCAGAGGATGTCCGGGTTTGGCGTGCGTCCGGCCTTGTATTCCGCCAGGAAGTGCTCAAACACGTTGTCCCAGTATTCGGCGGCGAAGTTGGCGGTGTGCAGTTTGATGCCGATGCGGTCGCACACGGCTTGTGCGTCGGCCAGGTCTTCGCGGGCGGTGCAGTACTCGGTACCGTCGTCCTCTTCCCAGTTCTTCATGAACAGGCCTTCGACCTGATAACCCTGCTCCATCAGCAGAAGGGCGGAAACGGAAGAGTCCACGCCGCCGGACATGCCGACGATCACGCGCGTCTTTTCGGGTTCTTTGAGAGCTGGAGTGGACATAGGAATCGCTGCGTATCCGGGTAAAAGGACAAGATTCTAACAGGCTGTGCGCGGCAAGGCGAAAACCATGCTCAATCGCGGATCACTGCCAGGCTGTGCAGGGGGCCGGCGAGGAAGTCGTCAATGCAACGAGGTACCAGTTCGCTGCGCCAGCGCTCGGGGTCGGCGAGCAGTTCCTCGCGGGTCAGCCACACGGCGCGGACGATGTCGCTGTCCAGTGCGCGGTCGGCATTGTGCCGCAGCGGTTTGGCGGCAAAGCAGACGCGCTGGTAGGTCACGCCGTTGCTGGGGGCGGTGTAGAGGTAGATGCCGACCACGCCGGTCAGTTCTACGTCCCAGGCGGTCTCCTCAAGCGTTTCGCGCAGGGCTGCCTCGGCCAGCGACTCGTTGGCCTCCAAGTGGCCTGCCGGCTGGTTGAATACGTGCTTGCCGGCTTTGAACTCTTCGACCAGCAGGAAACGGCCCTGGTCTTCGACAATGGTGGCGACGGTGATGTGGGGTTGCCAGGTCATGTGCAAGGTCCTGTGTTGTGCAGGTGGATCGCATGGCCGGTGTTCTCGGCGACGCGGGTGCCACGCCTCTGCAGAAAAGCAGAAACCCCGGTGCGTGGCCGGGGTTTCTGGTGTTACATCAAGCGACCGTTACAGTGCAGAAATCGCGCTGTTGAAGGTTTGGCTTGGGCGCATCACTTTGCTGGTCAGCTCGGCATCAGGGTAGTAGTAACCACCGATTTCGGCTGGCTTGCCCTGGACAGCGTTGAGCTCGGCGACGATGGTCGCTTCGTTCTCGGTCAGTGCCTTGGCCAGTGGGGCAAAGCGCGCTTGCAGTGCGGCGTCGTCGTTTTGTGCAGCCAGTGCCTGTGCCCAGAACAGGGTCAGGTAGAAGTGGCTGCCGCGGTTGTCGATGCCACCAACCTTGCGCGCTGGCGACTTGTTGTCGTCCAGGAACTTGCCGGTTGCCTGGTCCAGGGTGTTGGCCAGGACCTTGGCTTTCGGGTTGGCGTAGGCGTTGCTCAGGTGTTCCAGAGAAGCGGCCAGGGCCAGGAATTCACCCAGCGAGTCCCAGCGCAGGAAGTTCTCTTCGACCAGCTGCTGTACGTGCTTCGGTGCCGAACCGCCGGCGCCGGTTTCGAACAGGCCGCCGTTGTTCATCAGCGGAACGATCGACAGCATTTTGGCGCTGGTGCCCAGCTCCATGATCGGGAACAGGTCGGTCAGGTAGTCGCGCAGTACGTTGCCGGTCACCGAGATGGTGTCCTTGCCTGCACGGATACGCTCCAGGGATACCTTCATGGCCTCGACTGGCGACAGGACACGAATGTCCAGGCCGGTGGTGTCGTGGTCTTTCAGGTACTTCTGGACTTTCTCGATCATCACGCCGTCATGGGCGCGTTGTGGGTCGAGCCAGAAAATGGCTGGGGTGTTGCTGGCGCGAGCACGGTTGACGGCCAGTTTGACCCAGTCCTGGATCGGGGCGTCTTTGGCTTGGCACATGCGGAAGATATCGCCAGCTTCGACGTCCTGCTGCAGCACCAGGTTGCCTTTGCTGTCTACAACGCGAACAACGCCGTCGGCAGCGAGCTGGAAGGTCTTGTCGTGAGAGCCATATTCTTCGGCTTTCTGTGCCATCAGGCCAACGTTCGGTACGCTGCCCATGGTCGTTGGGTCGAAGGCGCCGTGTTTCTTGCAGTCTTCGATAACGGCCTGGTAGATGGTGGCGTAGCAACGATCCGGGATGACGGCCTTGGTGTCTTGCAGCTGGCCTTCGGCGTTCCACATCTTGCCCGAGTCACGGATCATGGCCGGCATCGAAGCGTCGACGATCACGTCGCTTGGCACGTGCAGGTTGGTGATGCCCTTGTCGGAGTTGACCATGGCCAGCGCCGGGCGAACGGCGTAGACGGCCTGGATGTCGGCTTCGATCTCGGCTTGCTTGTCAGCAGGCAGGGCCTTGATACGGGCGTACAGGTCGCCGATACCGTTGTTCAGGTTGAAGCCGATCTGTTCCAGTACGTCAGCGTGCTTGTTCAGCGCGTCCTGATAGTACTCGGCAACGATCTGGCCGAACATGATCGGGTCGGAGACCTTCATCATGGTCGCCTTCAGGTGAACCGACAGCAGTACGCCCTTGGCCTTGGCGTCTTCGATTTCAGCGGCGATGAAGCTGCGCAGTGCCTTGCGGCTCATGACCGAGCAGTCGATGATTTCGCCGGCCTTGACCGAGGTTTTCTCTTTCAGAACGGTGGTGTTGCCGTTCTTGTCCAGCAGTTCGATGCGCAGGCTGTCATCGGCTTCGATCAGCGCGGCTTTTTCGCTGCCGTAGAAGTCGCCGTTGCTCATGTGGGCAACGTGGGACTTGGAGTCTGCAGCCCAGGCGCCCATTTTGTGCGGGTGCTTGCGGGCATAGTTCTTGACCGACAGCGGTGCGCGGCGGTCGGAGTTGCCTTCGCGCAGTACCGGGTTTACGGCGCTGCCCTTGATGCGGTCGTAGCGTGCGCGGGTTTCTTTCTCGGCGTCAGTGGCCGGGGTTTCCGGGTAGTCCGGAATGTTGAAACCTTTGGCTTGCAGTTCCTTGATCGCGGCTTTCAGTTGTGGAACCGAGGCGCTGATGTTCGGCAACTTGATGATGTTGGCTTCTGGCGTGGTTGCCAGTTTGCCCAGTTCTGCCAGGTGGTCGGCCACTTGCTTGTCGGCGCCGAGCTGTTCAGGGAAGGCAGAAAGGATGCGGCCGGCGAGAGAGATGTCCCGGGTTTCTACCGCGATGTCGGCGGTAGCAGTGAAGGCTTCGACGATGGGCAGCAGTGAGTAGGTGGCGAGGGCGGGGGCTTCGTCGGTGAAGGTGTAGATGATCTTGGATCGGGTGGGCATATTCGGGTTAACTCTCTGTTTTGCTGAGCGTGCACAGAATCTCGAGGTGCGCAGGGTAATGCGCTTCGCCTGGACACATCCATAAGCAGAAGGTCGAGGGTTCTGGGCGTTGATGGTGATGCATCAGTCGAGTGTCAAACGGCTGGGCTGCGGTAACAGCTCAGTCTTGTCGGGGCGCGGGTCTCATTTCAGGCCGGTTACCCCCAGTGACCCTTTGGTCACCGGCGGAGTATACCAAACCCTTGGTCTTAATCACCAAGACGTAGTGGTCGGTTGGTCACTTATAGACGAAAGATGTAGAGATTTTGGCGCTTTGTGACGGATTGGTGTACGAGGTTTCCGTTATCCGTCAACTGGGTTAGGCTCTGGGTAATGCATGATGACGAACCACACCAAAAAAACGGAGTGCAGCATGGGATACCAGAAAATCAAGGTTCCGGCAGTCGGCGACAAAATCACCGTCAACGCAGACCATTCTCTCAATGTTCCAGACAACCCGATCATCCCGTTCATTGAAGGTGACGGCATTGGCGTCGACGTCAGCCCGGTCATGATCAAGGTTGTCGATGCTGCCGTAGAGAAAGCCTATGGTGGCAAGCGCAAGATCTCCTGGATGGAAGTCTATGCCGGCGAGAAAGCTACCCAGGTGTATGACCAGGATACCTGGCTGCCTCAGGAAACCCTGGATGCGGTCAGGGATTACGTCGTCTCCATCAAGGGCCCGCTGACCACTCCGGTCGGTGGTGGTATCCGTTCCCTGAACGTGGCCCTGCGTCAGCAACTGGACCTGTATGTCTGCCTGCGTCCGGTGGTGTGGTTCGAAGGCGTTCCAAGCCCGGTCAAGAAGCCCGGCGATGTCGATATGGTGATCTTCCGTGAGAACTCCGAAGACATCTATGCCGGTATCGAGTGGAAGGCGGGTTCGCCTGAGGCGAACAAGGTCATCAAGTTCCTGAAGGAAGAAATGGGCGTTACCAAGATCCGTTTCGATCAGGATTGCGGTATTGGTATCAAGCCGGTTTCCAAGCAAGGCACCCAGCGCCTGGTGCGCAAGGCCCTGCAGTACGTCGTGGATAACGACCGCGAGTCGCTGACCCTGGTGCACAAGGGCAACATCATGAAGTTCACCGAAGGTGCCTTCAAGGACTGGGGCTACGAAGTCGCCAAGAACGAGTTTGGCGCCGAACTGCTCGATGGTGGCCCGTGGATGCAGTTCACAAACCCGAAAACCGGCCGCAAGGTCGTGGTCAAGGATGCCATTGCCGACGCCATGCTCCAGCAGATCCTGCTGCGTCCAGCCGAGTACGATGTCATCGCCACCCTTAACCTCAACGGTGACTACCTGTCCGACGCGCTGGCGGCCGAGGTGGGCGGTATCGGTATTGCGCCGGGCGCCAACCTGTCCGACACCGTAGCCATGTTCGAAGCTACCCACGGTACTGCGCCGAAATACGCCGGCAAGAACCAGGTCAACCCGGGTTCGGTGATCCTCTCCGCTGAAATGATGCTCCGTCACCTGGGCTGGACCGAGGCGGCTGACCTGATCATCAAGGGCACCAACGGTGCTATTGCCGCCAAGACGGTGACCTACGACTTCGAGCGCCTGATGGACGGCGCTACGCTGGTGTCGAGTTCCGGTTTCGGTGAAGCACTGATCAAGCACATGTAAGGGCGGTACAAAAAAACCGGCCAGTCCTTGCGGATTGGCCGGTTTTTTATGGGCGATTCAAAAACAAGGTGTGTCAGGCGAGTGTGGTGGTCGAGGCGGAGGTGGGGGCTGCGGTTTCCGTCTTTGCGGCTGCCCTGATTTTCACGGCGTGCAAGCCCTTGGGGCCCTGGATGATGTCGAAGGCAACGGTTTGTCCGGCTTTCAGCGTCTTGTAGCCGTCCATCTCAATGGCCGAGTAGTGGGCGAACAGGTCTTCGGTCTTGCCCTCCTCGTTGATGAAGCCGTAGCCCTTGGCATTGTTGAACCACTTGACTTTACCGCTTGCCATCCTCATATCCCTCTGCAAAGGACTCCATCACTGGAGTATCATCCACTCAATCCGCTGATTAACCTGCGAACTCTGGTTGACTGCGCGGACCTTGTTGACCACGGTGGGTTCTTATTGGTTGTAACACCGTTTTGCTGATAGTCAAGGCGATGCGACGGTCGTCCAGGCGTCGACCCGGCGGTCAACTCACAACCTTAACGTGTCGAAATGATGAAATTCTTTCCATGCATGCACATAGCCAGATTCGACTAACATTCAATCAGGATCACCCGCAATCGCATGAGGACGATGGGTCCGGGCTGGCGGTGCAGGAAGCCAAGCCAGCGCTGCAGGCACCGCCGATGTACAAGGTGGTTTTGTTCAATGATGACTACACCCCGATGGATTTTGTCGTCGAAGTGCTCGAAATGTTCTTTAACCTGAACCGCGAGTTGGCGACCAAGGTCATGCTGGCCGTCCATACAGAAGGACGGGCAGTGTGCGGATTGTTTACCCGTGACATCGCCGAAACCAAGGCCATGCAGGTCAACCAATACGCCAGGGAAAGCCAGCATCCGCTACTCTGTGAAATCGAGAAGGACGGTTAATCGCCGACCACTTGGGTATGAGGTGAAGCTATGTTAAACCGCGAGCTCGAAGTCACCCTCAATCTGGCCTTCAAGGAGGCCCGTTCGAAGCGTCATGAGTTCATGACCGTCGAGCACCTTCTGCTGGCACTATTGGATAATGAGGCAGCCGCCACCGTTCTGCGGGCCTGTGGTGCGAACCTCGATAAACTCAAACACGACCTGCAGGAGTTCATCGACTCCACCACGCCATTGATCCCGGTGCACGATGAGGATCGCGAAACCCAGCCAACCCTGGGCTTCCAGCGCGTGTTGCAGCGTGCAGTATTCCATGTACAGAGCTCGGGCAAGCGTGAAGTGACCGGTGCCAATGTGCTGGTGGCGATCTTTAGCGAGCAGGAAAGCCAGGCGGTGTTTCTGCTGAAGCAGCAAAGTGTGGCCCGTATCGACGTGGTCAACTACATCGCCCATGGCATCTCCAAGGTGCCAGGGCACGGCGAGCATTCCGAAAACGATCAGGACATGCAGGATGAGGAGGGCGGCGAAACCTCTTCCTCGAGCAACCCGCTGGACGCCTATGCCAGCAACCTCAACGAGCAGGCACGCCAGGGTCGTATCGACCCATTGGTAGGGCGTGAGGCCGAGGTTGAGCGTGTGGCACAAATCCTTGCCCGTCGGCGCAAGAACAATCCGCTGCTGGTCGGTGAAGCGGGCGTGGGCAAGACGGCCATTGCCGAAGGCCTGGCCAAGCGTATCGTTGATGGCCAGGTGCCGGATCTGCTGTCGCACAGCGTGGTCTACTCGCTGGACCTGGGTGCGCTGTTGGCCGGTACCAAGTACCGTGGTGATTTCGAGAAGCGCTTCAAGGCGTTGCTCAATGAGCTGCGTAAACGGCCGCAGGCGATTCTGTTCATCGACGAGATTCACACCATTATCGGTGCCGGTGCGGCATCGGGCGGCGTGATGGATGCGTCCAATCTGCTCAAGCCCTTGCTGTCCTCGGGGGATATCCGCTGCATTGGCTCGACCACGTTCCAGGAGTTTCGTGGCATCTTCGAGAAAGACCGTGCCTTGGCGCGGCGCTTCCAGAAGGTCGATGTCAGTGAGCCATCGGTGGAAGACACCGTTGGTATCCTGCGTGGGCTCAAGGGGCGTTTCGAGTCGCATCACAACATCGAGTACAGCGATGAAGCCCTGCGTGCCGCTGCCGAGCTGGCAGCGCGCTACATCAATGACCGGCATATGCCTGACAAGGCCATCGACGTCATTGACGAGGCGGGCGCCTACCAGCGTCTGCAGCCGGTAGAGTCGCGAGTCAAGCGTATCGATGTACCTCAGGTCGAGGATATTGTTGCCAAGATCGCGCGGATCCCACCAAAACACGTCACCAGCTCCGACAAGGAACTGCTGCGTAACCTGGAGCGTGACCTGAAGCTGACCGTGTTCGGTCAGGACGCTGCCATCGATTCGCTGGCCACCGCAATCAAGCTGTCGCGGGCTGGCCTGAAGTCGCCGGACAAGCCGGTTGGCTCGTTCCTCTTTGCCGGGCCTACAGGTGTCGGCAAGACCGAGGCGGCGCGACAGCTGGCCAAGGCGCTGGGTGTCGAACTGGTGCGCTTTGACATGTCCGAGTACATGGAGCGGCATACCGTGTCGCGCCTGATTGGTGCGCCACCCGGTTACGTCGGTTTCGATCAGGGTGGTTTGCTGACCGAGGCAATCACCAAGCAGCCGCACTGCGTGTTGCTGCTTGATGAAATCGAGAAGGCGCATCCGGAAGTCTTCAACCTGCTGCTGCAGGTGATGGACCATGGCACGCTGACCGACAACAACGGGCGCAAGGCGGACTTCCGCAACGTGATTGTCATCATGACCACCAACGCGGGTGCCGAGACGGCTGCGCGCGCCTCGATTGGCTTTACGCAGCAGGATCACTCCTCCGATGCGATGGAAGTCATCAAGAAGAGCTTCACGCCGGAGTTCCGTAACCGCCTGGACACCATCATTCAATTTGGTCGTCTGAGCCACGAAACCATCAAGAGTGTGGTCGACAAGTTCCTCACCGAACTGCAGGCGCAACTCGAAGACAAGCGCGTGCTGTTGGAGGTTTCCGATGCGGCGCGTAGCTGGCTGGCAGCGGGTGGCTATGATGCGCAGATGGGTGCGCGGCCAATGGCGCGGCTGATTCAGGACAAGATCAAACGGCCATTGGCTGAAGAGATCCTGTTTGGTGAGCTGGCTGAGCATGGTGGCGTGGTGCACGTCGACATGCGTGATGGCGAGTTGGTGTTCGAGTTCGAGACGACGGCTGAAATGGCCTGATAGCCGTCATCGGCAGCCCGGCTCCTGCGGGAGTCGGCCTTGCCGGCGATGGTGCGGGTGGGTTCTCCATGGTTTCATTGAGACAAACGAAAACGCCCGGCTCATGCCGGGCGTTTTCGTTGATGACGCTTAACGGGCGCGGTAGGTGATGCGCCCTTTGCTCAGGTCATAAGGCGTCAGTTCGACGCGGACCTTGTCACCAGTCAGAATTCGAATGTAGTTCTTGCGCATTTTTCCGGAGATATGCGCGGTAACGACGTGCCCGTTTTCCAACTCCACGCGGAACATGGTGTTGGGCAGGGTGTCGACGACAGTGCCTTCCATTTCGAAGCTGTCTTCTTTCGACATGCAGTAAAGCCCTCGGTATCCAGTTAATGGCCCGGTGCGGCTGCGCCAGGCAAAAAAAGTGGCGTGCATTGTGCCCGAAAAATGGGGTTCAAGCCAAGGATTTCAATTTAGCGTCACCCAGCGCTGATTGATCAGCAGCTCGATGGGGCGGTACTGGGTCTTGTAATTCATCTTTTTACAGTTCTTGATCCAGTAGCCCAAGTAGACCGCCTCCAGGTTCAGGCGCAGCGCTTCGGTGATCTGCCAGAGGATGGCATAGCGCCCCAGGCTGCGACGCTCCTCATCGGGCTCGTAGAAGGTGTAGACGGCCGACAGGCCGTTGGGCAGTAGGTCGGTGACTGCCACGGCGAGCAGGCGACCGTCCAGGCGAAATTCATAGAAGCGTGAGAATGGCAGGTCGCGGACCAGGAAGGTGGCGAACTGATCGCGGCTTGGTGGGTACATGTCGCCATCGGCATGACGCTGTTCGATATAGCGTCGATACAGGTCGAAGTACTCTTCGTTGAAGGCCGGGCGCGCAGCGGTCACGACCAGGTCGGCGTTGCGCTTGAGGATGCGCTTCTGCTGGCGGTTGGGCAAAAACCGTGCGGCCGGAATGCGTGCCGGTACGCAGGCATTGCAGTTCTGGCAATGCGGCCGGTACAGGTGGTCGCCGCTGCGCCGGAAGCCCATTTCCGACAGATCTGCGTAGACATGCACGTCCATTGGCTGGCTCGGGTCGAGAAACAGCGTCGTGGCTTGCTCGTTTGGCAGGTAACTGCAGGAATGGGGTTGAGTGGCATAAAACTTCAACCGCGCCAGCTCTGTCATGATCAACCCCTCGGGAGTGACGTTTGTTTTAAGTGTAAGCCAGCTGGAAAAACTCGCCTAGCAAACCCATGTCGCCGAGTTGGTTTGATCGAGGTAGCGACGCAGGTAGTCGGCGAACGTGGCGCGGGCAATTGCCCGGGCGCCGAGGCTGTGCAGGTGCTCGGTGGGCATCTGGCAGTCGATCAGGACAAAGCCGGCGTTTTTCAGGTGCTCGACCAGCGTTGCAAAGCCGACTTTGGAGGCGTTGTCGGCCCGGCTGAACATCGACTCGCCGAAGAACAGGCGGCCCATTGCCAGCCCGTACAGGCCGCCGACCAGCTCACCTTGCTCGCGGACTTCCACGGAGTGGGCAAAACCCTGCTGGTGCAGCTTCAGGTACGCCTTCTGCATGCTGTCGGTGATCCAGGTGCCGTCGGCATAGGCGCGTGGCGCCGCGCAGGCACGGATGACACCGGCGAAGTCCTGGTCGAAGCTGACCTGATAGCGCCCTTGGCGCATGACCTTGCGCAACGAACGCGAGACATGCAACTCGTTGGGAAACAACACGGTGCGCGGGTCCGGTGACCACCACAGGATCGGCTGGCCATCCTGATACCAGGGGAAGCAGCCATGCCGATAGGCCTGGACCAGCCGTTCCGCGCTCAGGTCACCGCCAGCGGCGAGCAGGCCGTTGGGGTCGCGCAGCGCCTTTTCCAGAGGGGGGAAGTCAAGAGAATCGCGGCTCAGCCAGGTCAGCATCGTCGTTTCAACGGCAGAAGAGGGGAGGGTGGTCAGGATCGCCTGCCAGGGCGATGCGGGTCAACCGCAACTTGCCGGCTGATTTGTTGTCCCTACTACGCAAAAAGCCCGTATAAGCCTTTGTCACAAAAGAGAATGCGTGCTCAAATTGAACATTATGCAATTAATCCCGTCTGCGACGTATTCTGGCGCACCGCCATGGCGGCATACGGGTAGTAATGTTAAAAGTAATGGTTTGTTGGCTGCCTCCGACAGCCGACCACCTGTTGGACGCGCAAGCAGCGCAGGAATAGACGCGTTTTGAAGAAATCCACCGCTACCCCAAACCCCTTGCCGGTTCCGCTTTGGCGCCAGCAACTGCACTACCGGCTCAAGGAGGGTGCCCTGATTGCCATGGGCGCCCTGTGCCTGTATCTGTGGATGGCTCTGCTTACCTACGACCAGGCAGACCCTGGCTTCAGCCACACCAGCAACGTCGATCAGGTGCAGAACGCGGCGGGCCGCGCCGGCGCCTTCTTTGCGGACGTGTTGTTCATGGTGCTGGGCTATTTCGCCTACATCTTCCCGCTGTTGCTGGCGATCAAGACCTGGCAGATCTTTCGTGAGCGTCACCAGCCCTGGCAGTGGAGCGGCTGGCTGTTTTCCTGGCGCCTGATCGGCTTGGTGTTCCTGGTGCTGTCCGGTGCCGCGCTGGCGCATATCCATTTTCATTCGGCCCCAAGCCTGCCGGCGTCTGCCGGCGGCGCGCTGGGCGAAAGCCTGGGTGACCTGGCCAAGAATGCCTTGAACGTGCAGGGCAGCACCCTGATGTTCATTGCCCTGTTTCTGTTTGGCCTTACCGTGTTCACCGACCTGTCGTGGTTCAAGGTGATGGACCTTACCGGCAAGATCACCCTTGACCTGTTCGAAGTGTTCCAGGGGGCGGCCAGTCGTTGGTGGTCAGCGCGTAACGAACGCAAGCAACTGGTTGCCCAGCTGCGTGCGGTCGACGAGCAGGACCACGAGATCATGGCGCCGGTGGTTGCCGAGCGCCGCGAGCCGGCCAAGGCTCGTGAGCGCGTCGTCGAGCGTGAGCCGGCGCCGAGCAAACCGGTGGTCGAGCGTCCTCAGTCGCCTGCGCCGATCATCATGCCAGCTCCAGCTCCAGCTCCAGCTCCAGCGCAGGTCAAGGCGGCAGAACCGATCAAGCGTGTGCAGGCGGAAAAACCCGCACAGGTGTTCGTCGATAGCGCCGTCGAGGGCACCTTGCCGCCGATCTCTATCCTCGATCCTGCCGAGAAGAAGCAGGTCAACTATTCGCCTGAGTCGCTGGCTGGTGTCGGGCAGTTGCTGGAAATCAAACTCAAGGAGTTCGGTGTCGAAGTGTCGGTGGACTCGATCCACCCCGGCCCGGTGATTACCCGTTACGAAATCCAGCCCGCTGCCGGGGTCAAGGTCAGCCGTATTGCCAACCTGGCCAAGGACCTGGCGCGTTCGCTGGCCGTGACCAGCGTGCGCGTGGTCGAGGTCATCCCCGGCAAGACTACCGTGGGTATCGAGATCCCGAACGAAGACCGGCAGATCGTGCGCTTCTCCGAAGTGCTGTCGTCGCCGCAGTACGATGAAGCCAAGTCGCCGGTTACCCTGGCGCTGGGCCATGACATTGGCGGCAAGCCGGTGATTACCGACCTGGCCAAGATGCCGCACCTGTTGGTGGCCGGTACTACCGGTTCCGGTAAATCGGTGGGCGTCAACGCGATGATCCTGTCGATCCTGTTCAAGTCGAGCCCGGAAGACGCCAAGCTGATCATGATCGACCCGAAAATGCTCGAGCTGTCGATCTATGAGGGCATTCCGCACCTGCTTTGCCCTGTCGTCACCGACATGAAGGACGCGGCCAACGCCCTGCGCTGGAGCGTGGCCGAGATGGAGCGTCGCTACAAGCTGATGGCTGCCATGGGTGTGCGTAACCTGGCCGGCTTCAACCGAAAGATCAAGGATGGCGAGGAAGCCGGCGAGCCGGTTTATGACCCGCTGTTCCGCCGTGAGAGCATGGACGACCAGCCGCCGCTGCTGAAAACCCTGCCGACCATCGTGGTGGTGGTCGACGAATTTGCCGACATGATGATGATCGTTGGCAAGAAGGTCGAAGAGCTGATCGCCCGTATCGCCCAGAAAGCGCGTGCGGCCGGTATCCACTTGATCCTCGCGACTCAGCGGCCCTCGGTGGACGTGATTACCGGCCTGATCAAGGCCAACATTCCAACCCGAATGGCCTTCCAGGTATCGAGCAAGATCGACTCGCGCACCATCATTGACCAAGGTGGTGCCGAGCAGTTGCTCGGCCATGGTGACATGCTCTACATGCCGCCAGGCACCAGCCTGCCGATCCGTGTACACGGTGCGTTCGTTTCCGACGAAGAAGTGCACCGCGTGGTTGAAGCGTGGAAGCAGCGTGGCGCCCCGGACTACAACGACGACATCCTCAACGGTGTCGAAGAGGCCGGCAGTGGCTTCGACGGCGGTAGCGGCGGCGAGGGTGGCGACGACGCTGAGACCGATGCGTTGTACGATGAAGCGGTTCAGTTCGTTCTGGAAAGTCGTCGTGCGTCCATCTCCGCGGTTCAGCGCAAGCTGAAGATCGGCTACAACCGCGCTGCGCGGATGATCGAAGCGATGGAAATGGCGGGTGTGGTCACGGCCATGAACACCAACGGCTCGCGCGAGGTCATTGCGCCTGGGCCAATGCGCGACTGATGATCGATTTTGCCGGGTGCCAATGACGGTGCCCGGCCCATTCACTGTTCTACGAGGATTCTCATGCGCCTGATTCGCATGTTGTTGGTTTCTGCCCTGACGGTGTCCGCCATTCCGGCCTATGCCGGTGAGCAAGACGTGGCGCGTCTGACCCAGTTGCTGGAAAAATCGCAGACAATCACTGCCCGTTTCTCTCAGTTGACCCTTGATGGCAGCGGTACCCAGTTGCAGGAAACCAACGGTGAAATGTCGGTGAAACGCCCTGGCTTGTTCTACTGGCACACCGATGCGCCACAGGAGCAGGTCGTGGTGTCGGACGGGCAGAAAGTCACCCTGTGGGACCCGGACCTGGAACAGGCGACCATCAAGAAGCTCGACGAGCGTCTGACCCAGACGCCAGCACTGCTGCTGTCCGGCGATGTGTCGAAGATCAGCCAGAGCTTCGAGATCTCTTCCAAGGAGCAAGGCGAAGTGGTGGATTTCACCCTCAAGCCGAAGACCAAGGACACCTTGTTCGACTCCCTGCGTCTGTCGTTTCGCCGTGGCCTGATCAATGACATGCAACTGATCGACAGCGTCGGTCAGCGCACCAATATCCTGTTCACCGGGGTCAAGGCCAACGAGGCGATTCCAGCGGGCAGATTCAAGTTCGATATCCCGAAAGGCGCTGACGTCATTCAGGAATAAGAGGTAAGGCAGCCGTTGATGGACCTGTTTCGTAGTGAGCCTGTTGCCCAGCCCTTGGCCGCGCGTCTGCGCCCGGCCAACCTGGACGAGTACGTCGGTCAGGAGCACCTGCTGGCGCGTGGCAAGCCACTGCGTGAAGCACTGGAACAGGGCGCGCTGCACTCGATGATCTTCTGGGGGCCGCCAGGGGTGGGCAAGACCACCCTGGCGCGGCTGCTGGCGCAGTTTTGCGATGCCCACTTCGAAACGGTGTCGGCCGTGCTGGCCGGGGTCAAGGAGATCCGTCACGCGGTAGAAATCGCCAAGCAGCAGGCCGGCCAGTATGGTCGCCGGACCATCCTGTTCGTCGATGAAGTGCACCGTTTCAACAAGTCGCAGCAGGATGCTTTCCTGCCCTACGTCGAAGACGGCACGCTGATCTTCATTGGCGCGACCACCGAGAACCCTTCGTTTGAATTGAACAACGCCTTGCTGTCGCGGGCGCGGGTCTATGTGCTGAAAAGCCTCGACGAAGCGGCGTTGCGCAAGCTGGTGCAGCGTGCGCTGAGCGAAGAACGTGGCCTGGGCAAGCGCCAGCTCAGCCTGGGCGATGAAGGCTTCAAGATGCTTTTGGCGGCGGCGGATGGCGATGGCCGGCGTTTGCTCAACCTGCTGGAAAACGCCTCGGACCTGGCCGAAGACGGCAGTGAGATCGGCGTCGACCTGCTGCAAAGCCTGCTGGGCGATACCCGTCGCCGTTTCGACAAGGGCGGAGAGGCGTTCTACGACCAGATTTCGGCACTGCACAAATCGGTGCGTGGCTCCAACCCCGACGGTGCGCTGTACTGGTTTGCGCGGATGCTCGACGGCGGGTGCGACCCACTCTACATTGCCCGGCGCGTGGTGCGCATGGCCAGTGAAGACATCGGCAACGCCGATCCTCGCGCGTTAAGCCTGTGCCTGGCCGCCTGGGACGTGCAGGAGCGCCTGGGCAGCCCGGAAGGCGAGCTGGCGGTGGCGCAAGCGATTACCTACCTGGCCTGTGCGCCGAAGAGTAACGCGGTGTACATGGGCTTCAAGGCTGCCATGCGCGAAGCCGCCGAGCACGGTTCGCTTGAGGTGCCGCTGCATTTGCGCAACGCGCCGACCAAGCTGATGAAGCAGTTGGGCTACGGGGACGAGTACCGTTATGCCCACGACGAGCCGGATGCCTATGCCGCTGGCGAAGACTACTTCCCCGACAACCTGGAACCGCGCCAGTACTATCAACCGGTACCGCGCGGCCTGGAGCTGAAGATCGGCGAAAAGCTCAAGCACCTGGCCGAGCTGGACCGGCAAAGCCCACGGCAACGGAGAAAACCATGATTGCGGTTGTTGCGGCGGTGAGTGCAGGCGGCATTGCCGGTACCTTGCTGCGCTTTGCCACAGCCAATTGGGTGAACGCGCACTGGCCACGCCACTTCTATCTCGGTACGCTGGCAGTCAATCTGATTGGATGCTTGTTGATCGGGCTGTTGTACGGTTTGTTTTTGCATCGCCCGCTGGTACCGGTCGAGTTGAGGGCCGGCCTGATTGTCGGTTTTCTTGGCGGCTTGACTACCTTTTCATCCTTTTCACTGGATACCGTGCGCCTGCTCGAAAGCGGGCAGGCGCCGCTGGCGTTCGGCTATGCCGCGCTCAGCGTACTTGGCGGCCTGCTCGCAACCTGGGCTGGCCTGTCTTTGACCAAATTCTGAACCAACGAGAGAACGATATGCTCGATTCCAAACTGTTACGCGGCCAACTTCAGGAAGTGGCGGACCGCCTGGCCTCCCGTGGCTTCAGCCTGGATGTCGCGCGCATCGAAGCACTGGAAGAGCGCCGCAAGGTGGTGCAAACCCGCACCGAGCAGCTGCAGGCCGAGCGTAACGCCCGTTCCAAGTCCATCGGCCAGGCCAAGGCCAAGGGCGAAGACATCGCTCCGCTGATGGCTGACGTCGAGCGCATGGCGACCGAACTGGCCAGTGGCAAGGTCGAGCTGGACAGCATCCAGTCCGAGCTGGATGGCATTCTGATGGGCATTCCGAACCTGCCGGACGCTTCCGTGCCGGTCGGTGAAGACGAAGAAGGCAACGTTGAAGTGCGCCGCTGGGGCACCCCGAAGGCCTTTGATTTCCCGGTCCAGGATCACGTCGCCCTGGGCGAGAAGAACGGCTGGCTGGACTTCGAGACCGCAGCCAAGCTGTCGGGCGCACGTTTTGCCCTGCTGCGTGGCCCGATTGCGCGCCTGCACCGTGCCCTGGCCCAGTTCATGATCAACCTGCACATCAACGAGCACGGTTACGAAGAGGCCTACACCCCGTACCTGGTTCAAGCACCTGCGCTGCAAGGCACTGGCCAGCTGCCGAAGTTCGAGGAAGACCTGTTCAAGATCAGCCGTGAAGGCGAAGCCGACTTCTACCTGATCCCGACCGCTGAAGTGTCGCTGACCAACATCGTCGCTGGCGAGATCCTCGATGCCAAGCAACTGCCGATCAAGTTCGTTGCCCACACCCCATGCTTCCGCAGTGAAGCCGGTGCGTCGGGGCGTGATACCCGCGGCATGATCCGTCAGCACCAGTTCGACAAGGTCGAGATGGTTCAGATCGTTGAGCCGAGCAAGTCCATGGAAGCCCTGGAAGGCCTGACGGCGAACGCCGAGCGCGTACTGCAAGCCCTCGAGCTGCCATACCGCGTGCTGGCACTGTGCACCGGCGACATGGGTTTCAGCGCCACCAAGACCTACGACCTGGAAGTCTGGGTGCCGAGCCAGGACAAGTACCGCGAAATTTCCTCGTGCTCCAACTGTGGTGACTTCCAGGCCCGTCGTATGCAGGCCCGCTGGCGTAACCCGGAAACCGGCAAGCCGGAACTGGTGCACACCCTCAACGGTTCTGGCCTGGCGGTCGGCCGTACGCTGGTGGCAGTGCTGGAGAACTACCAGCAAGCCGATGGCTCGATTCGTGTGCCAGAAGTCCTCAAGCCTTACATGGGCGGCCTGGAGGTCATCGGCTAAATGGAATTTCTACCGCTGTTCCACAACCTGCGTGGCAGCCGTGTGCTGGTCGTAGGTGGCGGCGAGATTGCCTTGCGCAAATCTCGCTTGCTGGCAGATGCCGGCGCCGTATTACGTGTGGTTGCGCCCGAGATCGAAGGGCAATTGGCCGAGCTCGCCCGGCACAGCGGTGGTGAACTCCTGTCCCGTGGGTATCAGGAAAGCGATCTGGACGGTTGTCAGTTGATCATCGCGGCTACTGATGACCAGGAACTCAATGCTCAGGTGTCTGCAGATGCCCGCAAGCGTTGTGTGCCGGTCAATGTGGTCGATGCGCCAGCGTTGTGTTCGGTGATTTTTCCGGCCATTGTCGACCGTTCGCCACTGGTTGTTGCGGTGTCCAGCGGCGGCGATGCACCGGTCCTGGCGCGGTTGATCCGGGCCAAGATGGAAACCTGGATCCCTGCGGCTTATGGCGAGCTGGCCGGCCTGGCAGCGCGTTTTCGCCACAAGGTGAAAGCGCTCTACCCAGACGTCAACCAGCGCCGTGGCTTCTGGGAAGATGTCTTTCAGGGGCCGATTGCCGAGCGCCAACTGGCCGGGCAGGGTGCTGAAGCCGAGCGTTTGTTGCAAGCCAAGGTAGACGGCGTACCCGCGCAGACGTCAGGTGAGGTGTACCTGGTTGGCGCTGGTCCTGGCGATCCTGATCTGCTGACGTTCCGCGCCTTGCGCCTGATGCAGCAAGCGGATGTGGTGCTCTATGACCGCCTGGTGGCACCGGCAATCATTGAGCTGTGCCGTCGTGATGCCGAGCGTATTTACGTTGGCAAGCGTCGCGCCGATCACGCCGTGCCTCAGGATCAGATCAATCAGCTTTTGGTTGACCTGGCCAAGCAAGGCAAGCGCGTGCTGCGGCTCAAGGGGGGCGATCCGTTCATCTTTGGGCGTGGCGGCGAGGAAATCGAGGAACTGGCGGAGCAGGGTATTCCATTCCAGGTAGTGCCCGGTATCACGGCGGCCAGTGGTTGCTCGGCGTATGCCGGTATCCCGCTGACCCACCGTGACTATGCCCAGTCAGTGCGCTTCGTGACCGGTCATCTCAAGGATGGCACCAGTAACTTGCCGTGGAACGATCTGGTGGCGCCTGCGCAAACCCTGGTGTTCTACATGGGGCTGGTGGGGTTGCCGACTATCTGTGCCGAGCTGATCCGTCATGGTCGTGCCGCCGATACCCCGGCGGCGCTGGTTCAGCAGGGCACCACGCCTAACCAGCGAGTCTTTACCGGCACGTTGGCTGACCTGCCGACACTGGTGGCGGAGCATGAAGTCCATGCGCCAACGCTGGTCATCGTCGGTGAGGTGGTGCAACTGCGTGACAAGCTCGCCTGGTTCGAAGGCGCCCAGTAAAAGCTGGCCCTTGTTGGCGATTGCAGCGATGGGCGCCGCCAGTGCGGCGCCTTCATTGTCAGGCCTGCCGGGTCATTAACCGAGCGGGCGTGCGTCCCAGTACGCCCGTGCCTTGGCGAACGCGTTTTCACGGTCGTCGCCCAGCCCGCGCAGGGCCAGGGCCATGGTCGAAATCAAAGCCATTTCACCGTAGCTGTCGCGGGCTTCACCGCGCCAGACCGCCAGTAAATGCTCCGGCTCCAGGCTGGCCGGTTTGACATGGCGCTGTGCAGCGAGCGCTGGCCATTCCTCATCCCAATCCTGCCCGCCTACCGTGCCATACAAATGGCTGGCGCTGTCCGGGTTGACCTCTATCTCACCCCCGTCGCCCTTGACCACAATGGCCGTGTCACCGAGCAGTCGGCTGGCTTCGCGATGCACTGCCTGATAGCCGGGGTGGAAGATGCTCTGCAGGCCGCAGCGCGCGCCCAACGGGTTGAGCACGCGGGCCAGGGAATGGATGGGTGAACGCAGGCCCAGGGTGTTGCGCAGGTCGATCATCCGCTGCAACGGGGGCGCCCAGTCCTGCAATGGAGCAAACGCCAGGTGCTGGTTATCCAGCGCCGTGGACACGGCATTCCAGTCGCGGCACAGCGGGATCTGCAGCAGGTCGAGCAGTTGCTCGGTGTACAGGCGCCCCGCGGTATGCGCACCGCCGCCATGCATCAGGATACGCACGCCGTTTGCTGCCAGGCACTTGGCCGCCAGCAGGAACCAGGGCAGGTGACGTTTCTTGCCCGCGTAGCTTGGCCAGTCGAGGTCGACCTGCATTGGCGGCGCTTGCAGGCGCTGGCGCAGCGCTTCGGTGAAGCCTGCCAGTTCCTCGGGGCTCTCTTCCTTGTGCCGCAACAGCATCAGGAACGCACCCAGCTGGGTTTCCTCGACCTTCTCGTCGAGCAGCATGCCCATGGCCTCACGGGCTTCTTCGCGGGTCAGGCCGCGAGCACCGCGCTTGCCTTTGCCAAGGATGCGCACAAATTGGGCGAAAGGGTGCTCAGCCGGGGTTTCGAGGGTCAACGGGCGAGGATCGGTCATATGCAATTGGTTGGCTTCGGCAGGCCCGCCAGCTTGGCGGCGAGTTTGGCAGGGGTGCCCTTGAACAGGCGATTCAGGTGCAGGCTGTTGCCTTTTTCCGGGCCCAGCTTCAAGGCTGTGTATTTGATCAGCGGGCGGGTGGCTGGCGACAGCTGGAACTCCTGGTAGAACTGACGTAGCAGTTCCAGTACTTCCCAGTGCTCGGGGGTCAGTTCCAGTGCTTCACGCTCAGCCAACGCGGCGGCGACTTCGCTGGACCAGTCACTCAGTTCCAGCAGGTAGCCCTCTTTATCCAGCGCGATGTCGCGGGTGCCGACAGTCAGGGTACTCATAACCAGCTGTTGACCTTGTCGTATTGCAGGGACAGGGCCACGAAAGCCGGGTAATCGACGCTGCGGGCCAGGGTGTCTGCCGCAATGGCGCGAGCCTGCAGGTCCTCTTCAAGGGCAAACAGGCGCTCGCCAAGGTTGTGGGCGAGCAGGGTGCTCAGCGGCGCGCTGCCGGGTTGCAGGGCATACACCGCATCGCCGCAGAGCAACAGGCCATCGGCGGGGCCGAGCAGGCGCAGGCAGCTGCTCAGGCGGTCGTCGCCAAAGGGTGAGTGGGAAATGACGTGCAGGGTGCTCATCAGAGGGTTACCACCTGGTCAAAACGGTCAATCAGCGCTGCCAGCGCAGCGTCGTCCAGCACTTCTACCGGCAAGCTCAACTGCTCGGTGCAAAGGCCGCGCTCGAGCAGGCTGGTGCGGGCGGCAAACAATTCTTCTACGCCGAACATGGGCAGCGCCTGCAGGTTGGCTGCAAGGTTCTTCTGCTGCAGCTGTGCGGGTTGCTGGCCGGGTGCGAGCTGGAACACACCGTCATCGAGAAACAGCATGCCCAATGGCAGGTCAAAGGCGCCGCCGGCCAGGGCGATGTCCAGCGCTTCGCGGGCCGACGGGCCTGCCCACGGCGCTTGACGGCTGATGATCAACAGGGACTTGGCCATCTCAATCGCCTCCAAAGCAGACCAGACGGTCGGCGGTTTGTGCGGCCTCATGCAACTGGCCAAGGCCTGACAGCTCCCAAGGCGCCGACAGGTTTGCTGCCTGGCGCTGATAGCGTTGGGCTTCTTCTGCGTTCAGCACACCACGGCGCAAGGCGGCGGCAATGCACACCACGCCATCGAGCTGTTGCTCGCTGACGAAGGTGCGCCACTGGGCTGGAACATCCAGCTCATCCTGGGGCGTGACCACATTGCTTGAAGCGCTGTGAACGCCATCCTGGTAGAAAAACAACCGGACGATCTCGTGCCCGCCTGCCAGTACGGCCTGGGCGAACAGCAGGGCGCGGCGCGAGGAGGGCGCATGGGCCGGGGAAAAAACCGCAATCGCGAACTTCATGGGAGGCTCTGTCAGCAAATCTGTGGGAATAATAAAGCAAAAAGCCCGCAGCGGGCTGCGGGCTTCCTGTTCTATCGGTTGCCAGGCGCGAGGCGCCGCCAATCAGGCCTTGTGCGTGCTGCTTTCTGGCAGGAACCAGTTCAATACCAGCGCACAGATCCCGCCGGTGGCGACGCCCGACTCCAGCACATTGCGCAGTGCCGACGGCATATGGGCGAGGAACTCCGGTACTTGCGCCACACCCAGCCCCAGCGCCAGCGACACCGAGATAATCAGCAGTGCGCGGCGGTCCAGGCTGATGCTGGCGAGGATATTGATACCCGATGCCGCCACGGCCCCGAACATCACCATCGCTGCGCCACCCAATACCGGCTCAGGCACCGCCTGAATCACACCGGCCACTGCCGGGAACAGGCCCAGCAGCACCAGCATTGCGGCGATCCACACACCGATATGGCGGCTGGCGATACCGGTCAACTGAATCACCCCATTGTTCTGGGCGAAGATCGAGCTGGGGAAGGTGTTGAATACGCCGGCCAACAGCGAGTTGGCGCCGTTCACCAGCACGCCGCCCTTGATCCGCTGCATCCACACCGGGCCTTCTACCGGCTGGCGCGACACCTTACTGGTGGCGGTTACGTCACCGATGGCTTCCAGCGAGGTCACCAGGTAGATCACCAGCATCGGGATAAACAGTGCCCAGGAGAAGCTCAGGCCGAAGTGCAGCGGCATCGGCACCTGGAACAGCTCGGCCTGGTGCATGCCGGTAAAGTCCAGGCGGCCCATGTAGCCGGCCAGCGCATAACCCACGGCTAGGGCAATGACGATGGCGCAACTGCGCATCCAGACCACAGGAATACGGTTGAGCACCACGATAATCGCCAGCACCACACCTGACAGCAGCAGGTTCTCACCGTTGGCGAAGGTGCCGTTGGCCATGGCCGCAAAGCCGCCACCCATGCTGATCAGGCCGACCTTGATCAGGGTCAGGCCGATCATCAGCACCACGATACCGGTCACCAGCGGGGTGATCAGGCGCTTGACGAACGGCAGGATCCGGGAAATACCCATCTCCACGAAGGAGCCGGCAATGACCACACCAAAGATGGCTGCCATCACGCCTTCTACCGGCGTGCCTTGCTTGACCATCAACGCACCGCCAGCGATCAGCGGGCCGACAAAGTTGAAGCTTGTGCCCTGCACGATCAGCAATCCGGCGCCAAACGGCCCGAAGCGGCGGCACTGCACAAAGGTGGCAATCCCGGAGATGACCAGCGACATCGACACGATCAGGTTGGTATCGCGGGCTGAAACCCCCAGTGCCTGGCAAATCAGCAGGCCGGGGGTCACGATCGGCACGATGATCGCCAGCAAGTGCTGCAGGGCGGCCAGCAGGCCGATCAGCGGGCGAGGGCGGTCTTCCAGACCCAGGACCAGTTCATTGGCCTGCGCGGGTGCGCCGGGCCGGTGTTCGATTGCGCTCATGGGTAGTGTGCTGCCCCGGGAGAAAAAAGGAGCGCATTCTACGGTGGCACACCCATTTGGCAAAGCCCAAACGCCACCCATGAAAAAGCCCACCGAAGTGGGCTTTCGTACACTACCGGGCTATCAGTCGTCGCGACCCATCAGGCCAAACAGCTGCAGCAGGCTGATGAACAGGTTGTAGATCGATACATACAGGCTGATGGTTGCCATGATGTAGTTGCGCTCACCACCGTGGATGATCGCGCTGGTCTGGAACAGAATGCAGACCGACGAGAACAGCACGAAGCCGGCGCTGATCGCCAGTTGCAGGCCGCTGATCTGGAAGAACAGGCTGGCCAGTACTGCGCCCATCAGCACGAAGAAACCGGCAGTGATGAAGCCACCCAGGAAGCTCATGTCCTTGCGGGTGATCAGCACATAGGCCGACAGGCCGCCGAACACCAGCGCGGTCATGGCGAATGCCGAGCTGACGACTTCAGCGCCGCCCTGCATGCCCAGGTAACGGTTGAGGATAGGGCCGAGGATGAAACCCATGAAACCGGTGAGGGCGAACGTGGAGACCAGGCCCCAGACCGAATCACGCAGCTTGTTGGTGAGGAAGAACAGGCCATAAAAGCCGATCAGCACCACGAACACGTTCGGGTAGCCGACGCGCATCTGCTGGGCCACGTAGGCCATGATGCCGCTGAAAACAAGGGTTAAAGCCAGAAGGCCGTACGTGTTACGCAGGACGCGGCTGACTTCTTGCTGTTCGACCTGCAGGCCGTGATTGACGGCGTAATCCTGTTCGCGCATGGCGACACTCCTGTGGTTTTGAAACGTTCAGATGCAAAGATCATAACAGAGGCATGCAAAGCGGCTACACAGAGAGTTTGACAGCTTGTTTCATTTCGGTATTATGGCGCCCGCAAAGCCGAGGAAGCGTGGCCGAGTGGTTTAAGGCAACGGTCTTGAAAACCGTCGATGGGCAACTATCCTAGAGTTCGAATCTCTACGCTTCCGCCATATTCAAAGCCCTGATTATTCAGGGCTTTTTGCGTTGTGCGCCAGGCATGGCGCGTTGCGCGTTAGCGCAACCCGTTTGGCTGTGGTGGCTGAATGGGTGACTTGGAGGT
>NZ_PJQQ01000021.1:0-96707 GCF_002858665.1 Pseudomonas sp. FFUP_PS_473 | reverse complement strand
TGCAGCTGTCTCCAGTAGAGTATGAGAAACGCTATTTCCTGAGCTTGGAGAGTGTCTAGAAAACCAGGGGCGATTCAATACAAGTCGAACGTGGTGAGTTTTAACAGGACAGACCGTGATCAGCGTGTACAGACAAGGGTCTTCGATTCGTCGGCTACCGAGACTGAGCGCACCCTACTGAGGCAGATCACCCAACCGGATGAGAACGCTCCGGTCAAAGCGCCTCGTCGTAAACCGCTTCCAAAGGCGACCGACGAAGACCTAGCACTAGCCTTCCATCGATACGTGGACTCACAGTCCCCGTCCTCACCTAAAAAGCCGAAGTAGCATGGCTGGTTTGGCTTTCAAATCAATGACCATCACGGAAGAAGTCATCCCTGGAAGCGAGGCCGAAGTCATCCTCGGGCTGCTGCGGATCACCTTCAAACATGTTGGCTGTGCGCCGCTCTTGCTTGAGGTAAGCGATGGTTTGGAAGAAGCAAGGTTCACATAGGTGTACCTCATAGCGCTCTCCGTCATGCAGTGCACCAAAGCCCCAGTGCGCCTGGAGCACCCCATACTGCAGGCTGCCGTTTTCCAAACGTGTGGAGGAGCCGCATACGTCGCAGCTCACGTCGACCACCGCTTCTGTTTCTACACGACCAGTGATTTTCATCATGAAGCCTCTGCCAACGTTGGGACAAATGATTACGCCAGAGTTGGGCCTTGGAGAGCATCAATATGCGCCGTATCGGTATTCCTGCGGCGAGAGTCGGCCGCCTGGGCCGAATAGCAAGTGGGAGGTATAACGCTCCAGAAAAGCTATGGCTTCCTTCTGAACGCATCCCTCGTAGTAGGCTCGCCGGGCTAGCGGAACTGTGGCCCGATTTTTCAGGCACAGCTTCACCAACTCTGATAACAAATAACCGCGAACGTCATATCGAGCATCAACCGCCTTGATCACCGTCGAATAGCAATCATGGAAGACGGGTCGCCAGTTACGATCGTTGCGGGGAGCTGGTTGACTGCTCATCTTTGATCCCCTGAGACACTATCCATCGGGCGCGTCACGGTATGCAATCTGAAGCCGTTCATCTAATCACACGTCTTCCTCTTGGCTTTTTCTTTGCCGCAGCTAGCACCCATTCTGGGGCGGATGACAGCAAGGCTTTGGGGGCGATACCGCCCAGAGACGAATTTTCTGATTGGAACCAAGCCGCCATAGACCACTCGTCCATGCGAGTCGAGAGAACGGACAATACGTCGCAAAGGCTGCTGATCGGTTGATAGCCGTTGCTACCGTCCAAAGCATAAGCGGGGAAGAAGTCGACCTTCCCAGGTCGAAGCGAGAAGATCTGACCATCAGCCAGTAGCTGGTCGGGGTCAACTCCACCCCCTGGGGTGGAGGTAGATGCGAGCTGAAGCCATTGCTTGCCTGATATCCAGTCTCCGCTTTGGAAGACCCTGGAGCGGATGAGCCCGGCTGAAACGCCACTCTTCAGGATGGATTGAGGCACCGACTCTGCGGGGAGAAAGCAGTCGATGATGAGATCTAGCGCTTCCTGGGGGTATTCATCCAGCCGCCACTCGAATAGATCGTTGTACATCTGCAGGCCACCAAGGTAAGCATCGATCGTCCGGTCTGAATTGGCTTCAATCGACAGGGTAGCAACCAAAGCGACCTTGCTTTTATTCAGGGCGGTTGAAGGCTCATGTCGGGTCTGGATGTGAGCAAAGGGAGTGGTCATATGCACCTCCCGCGATGGGGCTAGAGATAGCTGTAGGTCGGGTAGCTGAAATCCATTGGAGGTTTACTAGAGCGGTAGCAGCAGTATGCGGCACCCTGCGCTCTACGCTTGGTTTTCCGATCAAACGCGAGTGCTTTAGCTGGGATGTGCGGCCGTTACCGTGTTTACTGCAAGGGAGTCCCCGCTGCGGGGCTGAGGTGTGTCCAATGAGCAATTTGCAAAGAGCTGCTGAGGCTTTGCGCAGGTCCAAGAGGGTCGTTTTTTTCACGGGTGCTGGCATCTCTGCTGACAGCGGAATTCCGACCTTCCGCGACAAGCTGACAGGCCTCTGGGCGAAGCATGACCCTCAGCGTCTCGAAACAGCGGACGCCTTTCGCAAAAATCCAGCTCTCGTCTGGAGCTGGTATCTTTGGCGCCGGCAGCAGGTTGGCCAGGCCAAACCTAACTTGGCTCATCTATCTATTCCACGGATAGCTGATGCTGGCTGGAACGTATCTGTCGTTACCCAGAATATTGATGATCTGCATGAACGAGCCGGCTCCAGTTCGGTGATACACCTTCATGGCCGCTTGATGGACGTGAAATGCTTCGGATGCCACCGGCCAGCAGAGTTATCACCAGATCAACTGGCGGTTCCCCCGGCGGGACAGATGATCGAGCCTCCGCGGTGCACTCGATGCAACGGGAGGTTGCGCCCTGGGGTGGTCTGGTTCAGAGAGAATCTTCCAGAGGATGCGTGGCGTTCAGCAGTAAGGCTTGTGGAAGCCTGTGACTTGCTGATTTCGGTGGGTACATCTGGCGTAGTCATGCCGGCAGCCGGTATTCCAGATATGGCTCTGGCGGCCGGGGCAACCGTGATCCATGTGAACCTTGACGACGTGGGGATGGACGGGGCGGAAGAGATAATGCTCGTTGGGCCTGCAGGGGTGGTATTACCCGCTTTGCTTCAAGCCGCAGGAGTTGCAGGTCCGTTGCAGCTTGATGGTTTTACTTAAGGAGCCAAGCCAGCTCTCCAATCCGCAGATGCTGTGCACATTTTTTTGCACATATCTCACGCCACGATACCCCAGTAGATTCAGGCTTTTCGCAGCCTTTGCATAGGTGAGTCGCGATGGATTTCTACACATCTCAATGAGGAAACCTAAGCTCCGTTTTCCACGTATTCCTCCGCTACAGAACGCTTTTCTGCGGTGTGTCCCCTGACATTCGCTTTTCAGGGCGAGCTATGGGGGCCACTCAAGACGGCTATCTTTTGCCTGGCACCAATGAAAAGGCCCTCAATATTGAGGGCCTTAAATTCAATGCGGATCCGTCACGCGGGCATTTTTTGCAGCTGTCGAACTCGATCATGGACCACAAATTTAATGATTCCTTTGACATCGTTGGTGCAGTTTTCAAAGGCAAGGCGCGATACCACCTGGCGACCCTCCTTCAGAATCAGCGCCCCGATCAACTCGTCGACGAAGGACTGAGTGACATCGTTCCCAGCGAAATCTATGACAACGCTCTCACCACTGCTGAGCGAGCGTTCGATTTCGGTACGGTAGGGGATCGCTGAAGCTCGCATTCCGTACGTTCGGATAGAACTATCCCTACTTAATCGAATTTGAGTTTGCATGTCGTAACCCCTTGTATTGCATAATCCTTTTTTGCAGCCCGAGAGTTTCAGTTGACGCTGAATCTCCCATTTACCGCTCCTTGCATGATCGACTCTAGCCCTCGAGCTATCAAAAAGCCAGAGCTAGCGGAAATTCAGATCTAGGTCGAGATCGTCGTCAACCTGTCCTGCATCGTCCTTCGGCAGCAAGTCACTGATCGAAATGGTGGGCAGCAGCTCACGGGTACAGCTAAACGCGATCGATACACCATTCCACAGCGCATCATGCAGCTCCTGAGACTGCCGACGCTTTGTGTCATGTATGCCATTGCCGCTCACGATGATCAAACCACCGCCCGCCGCGTCTGCAATTTTTGCGGTAGTTGTTAACCCGATACCTTGGTTCTCGCTACCCAGGATCTGGGCCATCGCACCCCGGTTGCAGCTCACTCGCGGTTTGAGTGCCGCCTCGATCGCGTGCAAATGCGTGCGGTCATGAAGCTCAGGGTGATTCCTCAGTGTCGCGAGAAACCCACACCCATTATCGACGATGGCCATGCGTACAAGGTTCAATTTTGGATAAAACTGACAGGTCAGCCAAACGGCGGCGTCACCACGTCCCTCTCTGCGGGCGTGAGTAAGCGAGTTTTCCAATAGCTCCTTGAGCGAATACTCCAGAGGGCCCCGGTAGGAGTCAAACTCATTCCGTCCCGTGTGCTCGTCGACTGGGGCATCCGGGTCCGATTGAGTCAACCTTCCCGTAATAGCTCTAGCGAGGCGAGAGGCTGCAGCCTCTGCTTGATGGTGTTCGCTGATTTTGGTGATTTCCACCAACGAGGTGCTTCGGTCGTTTCGACGTCCTACCCCCGATAGATCTACACCCTCTACATCAATGTCCTTGAAAAAATCCATCCTGGCCAGGTAGGAGGTCAGGTCTCTGCTCAAAAACTGCATCGAAACTCGCTTCTGGACCAACTGGTTTTCAAACAACGCTCGCAGCGTGGCCATCCCTAACGGATCGATATACGAGAGGTTGCTAGCGTCTAAAACGATGTCACCAGGGCAGTTAATGATTTCTGCGCACACAGAAAACAGGTCATGGGGCGATCTTGAGCCAAGCCCCCAAGGAAGAACGATCGCGTTTTCAATATCGATGGCCTGCATGCAATTCCCTGGCAACGGAGCTAACCCTTTCGGATAGATATAGGGCTCGATAGTAGCCCATTGCCTGCCGGGTAAGCACTCACCTATTTTTTGACGAGTAGTGCCGGCATAGAATTGGCGCGCGGCAGTAGCGGCCTGTGGATGGTGGATCGCGCTCGCCTTGGGCTCAACACGCACGAAGAAAACACGGCCAACGCCCTGCCACGGGTCAGCCATTCAAGCAAAGATGGCCAGATCAAAGCCTTGTGCGAGAGCACTGGAGCAGGTTTGTGAGTCCGCCGAGCAGTTTCATCTCCGACGTCTGCTGTGGGCAAAGGCAAAGCTGGAAGGGGAACAGCGAAGAGTGACCCGATCAGCGCTGTACCGCACCGCATGTATCAGGTCTGGGGCTTGAGCTGTTAGATCGCATAAGGCTACCTTGGCCGGCAACTGGAGAACGAACTGCACCTCGTCTTCCAATGCGTTGGCGTGGAAGTAACTGAGGAAGTACTCGCTTTGACGGAACTGGTCAGAAGCGATCTCCTCCAGGCGTTACAGCCCACTGGGCAGGCCTTCCTGACAGGCCTGGTAGAAGGGGTCGAGCAAGTATAGGCCGTCCAGGCAGGAAAGCATGGACGGCGTTCCCCACCGGGAGCCGGCGTCGTACTCCTCCAGCGGCTTGGGCACTCCCTCGCCGGGGTACAAGGCAGCCAGCGCATTGTCGAAGGGCAACCACTGGTGCAGCAGCAGGATCAGCAACCTCCAGAAATGATCTATGCCATGACGCTACACCACAACAATAATCGACACGCTTACAGGAGCATTGATTGGCGTCACAGCTGTTCAAGGAGATGTTGTCTAGGCTGGACAATACGGCAGCGGCCGATATTTCCCACCCAGCTTGGGAGTTGATCATGACGGAGCCCATCGCCGTGGTACAGATCTGGCAATACCTTTTTGGCGGACTAAAGGCGGTATTGCACTGATCATGCTGGCCATATTTGGCCTGTTTTATGTGGCTCGTGCACTATGGCCACCTGTCACAGGCACTACAGTTATTTAATTTTGTTGCTCTGTCCGCTGACGCAACTCTTCGGGCACAACCATGGCGGGTATTCTCACCAGAAGGGTGAAAACTCGTCCAAACCGGACAACAAAGGGAACTACTTCATGCACACCGAATCGTGCCAGCATGACCATGACCATGACCATGACCACTCGCACCCGCATGAGCAACCGGATGGTAGTCAGCGCGATTTGGTATGCGGTATGACGGTGCCACCGGATAGTCGCTACTTCGAGCTATACGAGGGAAGGACATACCGCTTCTGCAGTGAAAAGTGCCTGACGAAATTCCGCGCAGCGCCTGTGCATTATCTTAGCCCTCCCCAGGACCAAGAACACGCGGGCCATCTCCACTCGGCTGCCCCGCAGCCAAGCAACGCGGCGGACGCCGAATACACTTGCCCGATGCATCCCCAAATCCGCCAGCGTGGGCCGGGCAGTTGCCCAATCTGTGGCATGGCCCTAGAGCCGGTAATACCGGAGCTTGAGGAAGACGAGAACCCGGAACTCAAGGACTTCTCCCGCCGCTTCTGGTGGACCTTGCCCCTGACGGTCATCGTGACCGTGTTGGCCATGACTGCCCACCAACTCCAATTGCTGCATGGTGCCACACAGAATTGGGTGGAGTTGATTCTGGCCACTCCCGTGACACTATGGGCTGGCTGGCCGTTTTTCGTGCGTGGGGTCGCATCGATTCGTAATCGCAGCCCGAATATGTGGACCCTGATAGGTTTGGGAACGGCTGCGGCGTACCTATACAGCGTTGCGGCCACAGTGTTCCCGCAGGTTTTCCCGACGACTTTCATGCAGGATGGCCGCATCGGTGTCTACTTCGAAGCGGCTGCAGTCATCATCTCATTAACGTTGCTCGGCCAAATGCTCGAGCTCAAGGCGCGCTCACAAACCTCCGCCGCCATCAAGTCGCTCCTGGGTCTTGCCCCCAAGACGGCCCGTCGCATCGGGGCCGATGGTCAGGAGGAAGATATTCCGCTCACCCACGTGCATACGGGCGACCACCTGCGCGTTCGCCCTGGCGAGAAGGTGCCGGTCGACGGGGTGGTCCTGGAAGGCGAAAGTGCTATCGATGAATCCATGCTGACAGGCGAGCCCGTGCCAGTGATGAAGAAAGCTGGGGATGCACTCATCGGTGCCACGCTGAATACCCACGGCAGCCTTGTGATGGCGGCGCAGAAGGTCGGCGCCGAGACAGTGCTCTCGCAAATCGTGCAGATGGTCGCGCGGGCTCAGCGCTCGAAAGCCCCGATGCAGCGGATGGCGGACACCGTGGCCGGCTATTTCGTCATGGGGGTGATTCTGGTCGCGCTGGTCACGCTCTTCGGCTGGGGGCTTTTCGGACCGGAGCCTGGCTGGGTCTTCGGCCTGATCAATGCGGTCGCGGTCCTGATCATTGCCTGCCCCTGCGCGCTCGGCCTAGCCACTCCCATGTCGATCATGGTCGCTACCGGGAAGGCTGCCAGCAGTGGCGTGCTCTTCCGAGACGCCAGTGCTATCGAGAACCTCTGCAAGATCGACACGCTGATCGTCGACAAGACCGGGACCCTCACCGAGGGCCGGCCAGTGTTTCATAGCGTGGTCGGTACCGGGCAGTTCATGCCACCCGAAGTCTTGCGCCTTGCCGCCAGCCTGGACCAAGGCAGCGAGCATCCGCTGGCACATGCGATTGTCGATCATGCGCGAGCGCATGGACACAGCTTGTCCAAGCCAGAGGCGTTTGAGTCGGGCTCTGGGATCGGTGTACGTGGCCAGGTGAACGGCAAACGGCTGCAGCTTGGCAACACGACCTTGATGGAAGAGGCTGGCCTCGACACCAGTCCGTTGCGAGACCGCGCCGAGCAGCTGCGTCTGGAAGGCATGAGTATCATGTACTTGGCCGTCGATGGCGTGCTCGCTGGCCTGCTAGCGGTGTCCGATCCGGTCAAACCCACCTCCAAGGAGGCGGTAACCCGGCTACAGGCAGAAGATGTGAAGGTCATCATGGCCACCGGCGACGGCCTGACTACGGCACGTGCGGTCGCGAAACAACTCGGCATCGAGGAAGTCCACGGAGAAGTGAAACCCGAGGACAAGGAGCAACTGGTGGCGCTCCTGCAGGGCGATAAGCGCCGGGTTGCCATGGCAGGAGATGGGATCAACGATGCCCCTGCGCTGGCCCGGGCTGATGTCGGGATCGCCATGGGAACTGGCACCGATGTTGCCATGAACAGCTCCCAGTTGACGCTGGTCAAGGGCGACCTGATGGGCATCCTGCGGGCCAGAACACTATCCGTGGCCACGGTGAAGAACATGCGTCAAAACTTGGGCTTCGCATTCTTCTACAACGCTATGGGCATACCGCTGGCGGCAGGTTTGTTCTACCCGCTTACCGGCCATCTATTGTCACCGATGATTGCGGCATTGGCCATGAGCGTAAGTTCGGCTTCCGTGGTATTCAACGCACTGCGGCTGAAGCGCGTAGTCACAGACTGAAATGGGCACACCGCAACCTATGAGAGGAAGTTCCGCCATCAGCGTTTCAACGCCTGATCCATATGACTGACTGTCTAGGGCTTTGGCCTTAGCGGGTATGTCCGCGAGTTCGGCGCCAATCTGGTCCTGATGGAGGACATCGGGCAACTGCGACGTCCGCCATCTTCTGCCAAGATCGTAAGGGACAATTGTGATGCAGCAGGGGCCGCCGCCAGAGGAGTTGGACAAGATTTCAGGGCGAAGATAAATCCTTTGACCGGGCCTTGACCTTGTCATCGTGTCAAGGTTGAAGCTGTAAATGCGGCGAGAAAAGCCGTACCAGCATGAGAGGCCCGCTATGTTCGTTTTGGAAGTTTCCGGTATGGGATGTGGCAGTTGTGTCAACAAGATCACCAAGGCCATCCAGGCTGCCGATGGCGACGCGAAGGTGATCGTTGATCGTGCTGCCGGTACAGTGAGTGTCCAAAGCAACATCGAGGCGGAACGCGTCGGTGCACTGGTCCAGGCGCTTGGTTACCCAACCAAAGTCAGTCGCTAAGTCTCGTTACCGCTCAGATGGCAAGCCGCCGTGCCATGTTTCATGGCGCGGTTTCTTCATATACAGCCTGATGTCGACTGACTCCGGGTCGGGATAGCCAGCAATACTCCCCAAGAAATGGACGGCCTTCGATCACCCAGTGCCGAGTCAAGCTGTGGACGTTGACGCTGATCAAGAAAATGCTTCGCGATTGGTGTTTATCTTGAGTAAATGTATAGGCCAGCCTGGCTCACATACCCCGGCCCCTCGTTGGAGCTCATTCACAATGATGACTGCCAAGCGGTTTAGTTCTATGGCCTTGGGGATATCCCTGCTCATCCCTCTGGGGCTGGTCATGGCAAACCCTACGGGTAACGTCTACACGGCCAATGAACGGTCCGCTTCCATTAGCCAGGTAAATCTTGCGACAGGTGATGTGAGCACGGTCGCCTTGCCGATCGCACCCCACAACCTACAGGTTTCGCCCGACGGCAGCTTGCTTCTGGTTGTTGGAGTGGCTGGACATGCGGGGCATTCGAGCGGTGAAAAGCCCGGTGGGCAGTTGCTGGTGTTCAGTACCAGCGCGCTGGACAGGCCACCGTTCAGCTTCCCGGCAGGCGATCACCCGGCTCATGTGGTCACCGACGTCACCGGGCTGCGAGCTTTTGTGACCGATTCCGCTGCCAACCAGGTGCGAGTATTTGACCTTGAGCAGCGAATCGAGTTGCCCGGTATTCCAACTGGGCGTTATCCCCATGGGCTGCGCTTGAGCCCTGATGGCCGGACACTCTATATCGCGAACATGAAGAGCGACAGCGTATCGCTTATCGATGTCGTCACACTCAAAGAAACCGCGCAGATTCCCGTGGGCAAAGGCCCTGTCCAGGTCGGCTTTGCCCCTGACGGTCGCCTGGCATTCGTCTCGCTCAGTGCGACAAATCAGCTTGGCATCATCGACACGGCCAGACGCAAGGTGATCAGCAAGGTTGATGTCGGCCGCACGCCAATCCAGATGATGGCCACCGTTGACGGTCGCCAGGTCTATGTCGCGAATCAGGGCAGTGGCCAGAATCCGGACGACCGAGTCTCCATCGTAGATCTCCAGACGCGTAGCAGCCTGGGCACCGTGACCACCGGCAAGGGTGCCCATGGTGTGGCCATCAGCAGCGACGGCGCTTATGTGTTTGTCAGCAATATTGAAGCGGGCACCGTATCTGTCATCGATACGAGCAGCCGAAAGGTCGTTGCTACCCATAAGGTTGGCGCCGGGCCAAACGGGATCAGCTTCGAGCCGCCGAGTGCCCAATAATAGCCCGTCGGTGTACAACCCGAGCACGACGCGAAAAATGAGCATTCACGCCGGCGCAGTAATTTGCTTGTCGTGCCAGGTGAGGCCTAGCGCCCAGACCAAGGCATCCGGCTTTAAAACAGTGCTAAGGAGATGATGATGAACAACGTTCGAAATTTACTGATCGGACTTTGTTTGGCCGCAGCGTCCGTGGGCGCCATGGCGCAAAACACCGATGAACACTCGACACATCACCCGGCCGATGCGCCAAGCGCGGCGGCTACCGAGAAGACGCCTTCTCAGCCAATGGACAAAGGGCAAATGGCGGCGATGGACCAGCAAATGAAGGCCATGCAAGCCATGCACGAAAAGATGGCTGCAGCCAAAACGCCGGAAGCCCGTCAGGCGTTGATGGCCGAGCATATGGCGCTGATGAAAAATGGCATGGCCATGATGAAGTCCATGGAGGGTGGCATGCCTGAAATGGGGGGCATGCATGGCGGCATGGGCGGGGATATGGCCGCCCGCCACCAGATGATGGAAAAGCGCATGGACATGATGGAGTCGATGATGCAGATGATGATGGACCGCATGCCATCTGCTGCATCGAAGTAACCCATCTCCTTTCCCAGGAGTCGCTATGAACCCTCACTTCGATGAAAACGGCTCACCACACAGTTTCTGGCGTTCACGCTATGCAATCGGCCTGGTGGTAATCGGTGGGATCGCCGTCTACTTCCTGCTCACCGAGCACCTTGCCCATGTCGTTGGAGCCCTGCCTTATCTGTTGTTGCTCGCCTGTCCGCTGATGCATGTCTTCATGCATCGAGGACATGGGGGACACCATCACCAGGGCCAGAGCAAACCGGCCCCCTCCGATAAGGCTGATATCCATAAGCCGGGAGATCCATCATGAATCATGGTGAAAGCGCGTATGGCCTCTGGTCGCTGGTTTTCATCAACTCCGCGATCTTCATCATGTTTGCCTTCAGTTTCTTCAAGCCGGCAACGGCGAGAGACTGGAGGAGCTTCGGTGCATTCTCGGCCTTCATCGTTGCCCTGTTTGTGGAAATGTATGGCTTCCCCCTGACGATCTATCTGTTGTCAGGCTGGTTGCAGGCCAGGTTCCCCAACCTCGATCTGCTTTCCCACGAATCCGGCCATCTGTGGTCGACGTTGCTCGGTGACCAGGGCAACCCACACTTCAGTGTTTTGCACATTGCCAGTTACCTATTCCTGGGTTTCGGCTTCTATTTGCTTTCTGCCGCCTGGAACGTGCTATATCACGCGCAACGCCGCCGTTCACTTGCAACGGTCGGGCCCTATGGCTGGATCAGACATCCGCAGTACGTGGCATTTGTGCTGATTCTTCTGGGCTTTCTCCTTCAGTGGCCGACGCTGCTGACGCTGGCAATGTTCCCGGTGTTGCTGGTGATGTACGGGCGTTTGGCGGTTTCCGAAGAGCGGGAAATGCACAAGCAGTTTGGCGCTGCCTACGAAGCTTATACCCGCGTTACGCCTAGGTTCGTTCCGCACCTGCGCGAAAGGTTGGGTGGGGGTCATAGAGGCTGAAGCGTAGGACGAAGGAGCTACATGCCAGGAGGGTTTCAGCGGCAGTGTTTCTAGCGGGAATAGGGTATCCAAAGTCTGTTTGCTCGGATAACACTCTGAGTTGTCGCGGGTTTTCTTGTCGACAAGCTCGGTGGAATCCTTGTTGGCGTTCGGATAACTCAGGCAGTTGGATGACTTTGCGATGCCCTGTCCGCTTTCGACCCATATAGATCGTGATGCACGAAGATCTCTGCTCAAACGTCAGCTACTACTCTGATCTGAATGCATCCCGGCTACAGAGCGCAAAGACCAACTAGCGTCCCGAGGCACAGAGCTGAAGGCGGCGCGGTCAGGAATTGCGGCAGCACTTTTTCCAAAGTTTGGCTAAATGACCCTGCCTATCAGCTCTAATAGGCAGGGTTAGAAGTCAATCCGTCACTGCTTGCGAATGCCTACGATCGTCGCTGTGCCCCCATTCATTCGGAAATCGAAGCTGACCTTGTCGCCTACCTTGAGTCCCTTGAGTTGCTGCTCGGTAGCGCTGAAGCCCATGGTCATTGCCGGCCATTTCAGGGCTGATACTGGTCCATGCGCCAAGGTAACTTTACCTGGTTCCAAAGCTTTGATGGTTCCCTCAGCCGATGCAGTCGGAGCCGCCTGGCTGCCTTGGGTCTCGTTGCCTTCCATGGGCATATTCTTCATATCCGTGCCATACATGTCTTGGGCCTGCACCGCCGCCGCAACGGCGAACACCAGGCCAGCGCTGATCAGTAGCTTCTTCATCGGGTTACTCCTGTTTGGGGGTTATCGTGTACAGCGAGTCCGCGGCGCCTGACGAGCCAGTAAGCCGCAGGGATTACAAATAGTGAGAGCAAAGGCGCGGTGAGCATGCCGCCGACCATGGGTACAGCGATCCGGCTCATGACTTCGCTGCCGGTACCGCTACTCCAGAGGATTGGCATCAAGCCTGCGACGATCACTGCTACGGTCATGGCTTTGGGGCGGATGCGCTGCACGGCCCCTTCGCGGATAGCATCCAGAAGCGCAGGTTGCCCCTGCGTACCGTTGCCGTTTCGTTCAGTCCAGGCATTGTTGAGGTAGATCAGCATGATGACTCCAAACTCTGCTGCGACCCCAGCCAAGGCGATAAAACCGACACCCGTGGCCACCGACAGGTTGTAGCCCATCATGTACAGCAGCCATACGCCGCCGGTTAGCGCAAATGGCAAGGTAGCCATGATCAGCAGCGCTTCACCGAGGCGGCCAAACGTGAGGTAGAGAAGGACGAAAATAATGGCCAGCGTCGCCGGTACTACCCATGCTAAGCGCGCATTGGCGCGCTCCAGGTATTCGAACTGCCCGGAATAGCTCAAGCTTATGCCAGGATCGAGCTTCACCTGCTGATCGACTAGCCGGCGCAGGTCGGCAACGACGGAGGACAGGTCCCGTCTCCGCACGTCGATATACACCCAGCCCGAGGGGCGCGCGTTTTCACTCTTGAGCATGGGTGGACCGTCCGCAATACGCACCCGTGCCACGGTTCCCAGTGTGATTCGCCCCCCTTGGCTGGTGTAAATCGGTAGCTGCCGCAGGGCATCAACAGAGTCACGCCACTCCCGTGGGTACCGAACACTGATGGGATATCGCGCCAGGCCTTCTACGGTTTCGCCGATGTTTTCGCCCCCAACGGCGCCGGCAACAATCGCTTGGACATCAGCAATGTTCAGGCCGTAACGCGCTGCGAATTGGCGGTCGATATCCAGATCGATGTAGCGTCCACCGGTTAATCGCTCGGCGAGGGCGGAAGTCACCCCTGGAACCGTTTTGGCCACCTTCTCGATAGCCAGAGTCACCCGGTCGATCTCATTCAAATTGCTGCCGGCAACCTTTACGCCGATCGGGCTTTTGATACCGGTTGCGAGCATGTCGATACGGTTTCGAATCGGTGGGATCCAGATATTGGTTAGCCCAGGTACCTGCACGGTACGGTCCAGCTCTTCGATCAGCTTCTCAGTGGTCATCCCTGCTCGCCACTGATCCTTCGGTTTAAGTCGGACAGTCGTCTCGAACATCTCCAGCGGGGCCGGGTCGGTCGCTGATTCAGCCCGGCCCGCTTTACCGAAGACACTGGCGACCTCCGGTACCGTTCGGATCAGCCGGTCCGTACGTTGCAAAAGCTCAGAGGCTTTCTGCGCCGAAAGACCTGGCAGGGCAGTCGGCATGTACAGCAAATCGCCTTCATCCAGTGGCGGCAAGAATTCGCCGCCGAGCTGGCTCAGGGGCCAGACACTGCTGAGCAAAATCAACAGTGCACCCGCCAACGTGAGCTTTGGCCGGCGTAGAACGATCTCCAATGCTGGGCGATAGAGCCGTATCAGGGTTCGATTGAGTGGGTTGCGCTCTTCTGCCGGTAAACGACCCCGAATCCAGTACCCCATCAGCACGGGTACCAGGGTAACCGAAAGGCCCGCTGCTGCTGCCATTGCATAAGTCTTGGTGAATGCGAGGGGCGCAAACAGCCTTCCCTCCTGAGCCTGCAAGGTGAATACCGGTATGAAGGACAGCGTAATGATCATGAGGCTGAAGAACAGCGCAGGCCCGACCTCGACTGCTGCCTCAGTCATCACTTTCCAATGATCTTCGCCACGCAACGACTTTCCAGGGTGCCACGTATGCCAAGCCTCAACCCGTTTGTGCGCGTTCTCAATCATCACCACAGCGGCGTCCACCATCGCACCGATTGCAATGGCTATGCCCCCAAGCGACATGATGTTGGCGTTGATGCCCTGGTGGCGCATGACGATCAGGGCAATGAGGACACCAACCGGAAGCGAGACGATGGCGACCAACGATGAGCGCAGATGCCAAAGAAATGCAGCGCACACCAGTGCGACCACGATGAACTCTTCAATCAGCTTCTGGCTCAGATTTTCCACAGCACGATCGATCAACTGGCTACGGTCGTAGGTAGTGACCAGCTCGACCCCGGCAGGCAGGCTTTTTTCCAGCGATTCAAGCTTGGATTTGACGTGAGCGATGGCATCTTTCGCATTCTTGCCACTGCGCAGAATTACTACGCCGCCCACCGCTTCGCCCTGTCCATCAAGCTCGCCGATGCCGCGACGTGCCTCAGGGCCCAGCTGTACAGTGGCTACATCGCCCAGTGTTACGGGTATACCCTTCGCAGCCAGGCGCAGGGGAATGGCTCGGAAATCATCGAGTGACTTCAGATAGCCGGAAGCCCTTACCATGAACTCAGCTTCGCCTTGTTCGAGCACGCCGCCACCGGTTTCCTGATTGGCCTTGGCGATGGCGTCCGAAACCTCAACTTGAGTGATTCCCAAGCTGGCCATGCGCAGCGGATCGAGCACTACCTGGTACTGCTTGACCATCCCGCCTATCGTCGCCACTTCGGCAACGTCCGGAAGAGTTTTCAACTCGAAGCGCAGGAACCAGTCCTGAAGGCTGCGCAGCTGTGCCAGGTCATGGGTACCACTGCGGTCCACCAGCGCATACTGGTAGATCCAGCCTACACCAGTGGCATCGGGTCCGAGCACTGGCTTAGCGGACGCCGGTAATCGAGACTGAACCTGGCTTAGGTATTCGAGCACCCTGGACCGCGCCCAATAGAGATCTGTGCCGTCCTCAAACAACACATATACGAAGCTGTCTCCAAATGCTGAAAAGCCCCGCACTGTCTTGGCTCCGGGTACGGAAAGCATTGTGGTGGTCAGGGGATATGTCACCTGATTTTCCACGATCTGCGGTGCCTGCCCTGGGTAGGAGGTGCGGATAATCACCTGCACATCTGACAGGTCAGGCAACGCGTCGATCGGCAAACTTCGCAGAGAGAAAACGCCCCAAGCTACGGCAAACAGTGTTGCCAGCAGGACCAGGACGCGGTTGCCAACCGACCAACGAATCAGGTTCGCGATCATGGCTGGTTCTCCTGCTGGGTTATTTGCTCGATGACCATGCCTTCATCGCGCTCGCGCACTCCAAACCGGATGCGTTCGCCAACCTTGAGTCCGGCAATCAAGCGGGGATCTGCCACAGGGAAAGTCATCGTCATACCAGGCATGCCCAGCGTCACGAACGGTCCATGAGCGATGGTCAGCTGATTACCTTCTATTTGAACGATGCGCCCATTGGCCTGATGTAGAGCCGGCTGTACAGGTTGCGCAAGTGGAGCATCGCCAGCAGTAACGGCCTCGATACCTTTCAAGCTCGCTTCGGAGTCCAGCAGAAACTGCCCGGACGCCACAACGCGCTGGCCCGCCTGAAGGCCTCGCAGCACGACCACCTGGCCAGCACTTTCCTGGCCGAGCACTACTTCCACCGGCCGGAATCGACCTCCGTCTTCTGACACCATTACGAGATCGCGTTTCCCCGTCCGAATGATCGCCTCGGCTGGCACCAGTAGGCTGTCATCCTGTTGCCCGGACGGATGGAGGGAAACCTGCGCGGTCATGCCTGGGCGCAACCGGCCGCCGGGGTTGGGCAGTTCTATACGAAGCCGCAAGGTGCGGCTTTGCAGATCCGCATCAGCCAGCAATGCGGTCAGCTTGCCGGGAACAGGTTCGCCTGGGAACGCTGCCAGATTCGCCTGCACTGCCTGTCCTTCCTGTAGGCCTTGGGCTTGCGCTTCAGGTACTGCGGCCTCAAGCCAGACGTTCGCGATACCATTGATCTTCGCCAACGTTGCACCCGGTGTCATTGTCATGCCTGGCCGCAATTCCAGAGCCTGAAGGACGCCTGCTGTTGGGGCCAAGAGCGTTACCGAATTCTGGACCCTTCCCGTACGGTCAATCCGGTTGATAAGATCGGCAGGCATACCCGCCAGCAGTAGTCGTTGCCGAGCTGCAGCGCGCAATTCATTGTCCCCAGATCGCTGAAGCGCCAGGTACTCTTCCTGCAAGCCCGCCCATTCAGGCGTCAACACATCTGCCAATGGGGCGCCCTTGGCAACCACGTCGCCTGTAGCGCGGCCATAGGTGCGTTCGACGTAGCCACCGGTACGAGCCTGCAGAACGCTAAAATCCCGCTCATCGAAGGTAAGCACGCCGCTCACCTGGAGGGTTCGAGCAAGCTGCCCTTTCGCTACGGTAGCCAGACGGACCCCCAGGTTTTGTTGGAGCCCCTGTGAAACTTGAACTGCGGGGCTCACCTCAGCAGCGGTGCTTTCCTGGTACTTCGGCACCAGTGGCATGTCCATGAAGGGCGACTTGCCCGGTGCTGGAAAGTGCTGCTGGGGGTACATCGGGTCATACCAATACAGCACCTTCTGTAGCGTTTCAGGGGAGGCAGTGGACACCTGCCCACGCTTTGCTAGCTGATAGCCAACGCCACCGCCGATAGCCAACGCGGCCAATACCACAAGGCTGATAGTTGAATTTCTCATGCGCGCACCTCTCCATACGCGAAGTGCAGCCGTGCAGCTGTCGCGGCCAACTGTCCTTGCAGATCGATGTCTTGCAGTCGTGTTTCAACCCGCTGACGTCGAGCGGTGAGAACCTCACTTAAGGGTGATTTACCGGCTCGATAGTCAGCAAGGGCGAGGCGGACTCGATCCTCCGCTAGCGGTAACAATGTTTCACGGCTGCGCTGCACTGCTCGCTGCAATCGCTGGTAATCCGCAAGATCTGTCTCCAGCTGCGCTTTATGCTCACGCAATGCCGCTTCCTGTTCGTCCTCCAGTTGCCGGACTTGTGCGCGACGTGCCGCGATCATCGGGTCCTGCCGTGAGCCAGCGAACAAGGGCAGTTGGAAACTTACCTGCAGGCTCACCATATTGCTGAATTCAGGCCCGCGCCGCTGGTAATCCACCTGCCACCCCCAGTCCGACTTCTTTTCTGCCAAGGCTTGGTGCACTTGAGCTTGTGCTTCCCGCGTAAGGGCGTTGTAGGTCGCCAATTCTGGATGTGCATGTATAGCGTGTAGATAGTCCGGCGCGCTCACTGGCCAGCGCGGAAATGCTTGAGCTTGCGGATCAGCATCCTCTCCAATCCATCGCTTGAGTGCAGCCCGTGCCTGAGCGGCCTGTGTGAGCAGAACATCTTTTTGCTCATCGAGTTGCGCAGCTTCCTGGTCAGGAGCAAGTGCGTCGGCCGTCGCGCCGGTACCGCCGGCCAGGCGTGCGCGGATTGCTGCGGCCAACAGACGGTTTTCTTTGTAGAAGTCCTCAAACTGCTGCAGTTTCCGTTGAACGGTGTACGCCGCGACCCAAGCTTGGGCTGTGGCAGCACGCACTTTTAAGCGCTCGAACACCGCCTCTGCATCGGCTCGCTCAACGCTCGCTCGTGCCGTCTCAACTCGTGCCTCCCGCTTGTCCCGGTTTGGTACTTCCTGGGAGAGGCCGACAACCTGCATCGTCATGAAATCGCGGTTCATGCTCCAACGATCACTGCCGTCAACAGGAAGGTTCTGCACTCCTAGGTTGAGACGTGGATCAGGCAGCTCGCCTGCTGGGATCACAGCGTGTCGAGCGGCCGTCATTTGCTCTTGCCTGGCCTGGAGGATGGGGGCATTGCGTTCGGCAAGTTGAAGCGCTTCCTCCAGAGACAACGGTGTAGCCTGAGCCGGTAACGTCGACAACAGGCTGATCAGAGCGGCCAGACATGCCATCCCTAATCGGTAACGTGGGGGAGTCATGGAAATGATTCCTCAAAAAATCAGCGCGCAAGCGCATGCCATCATCCGGCTGCAAAACAGGACGATGGGGTGAATTTAAGAGGTAATCAGGCGCGGGGTGGCCGCCAAGGGTCAGGAGGCGCCCTGTTTACGAGGCTCACCGCATAGGTATCTACTGGCCTAGGCGCAGAATAGGTGAGCGTGGGGTTAATTATTTCGACCTGAACTGTGCTCGCGGTTCTACACTCCTGGCCCACTTTGCAGGCTTTGGAGTGGTCGGCAGCTGATCCTGGATCAGTATCCTGGCAACAATCGTGATCCATCCCCGCCATCATCTCCATCCCCATGGTTTGCATGGGGCATGGTTCAATGGCTGAGTCGACTCCCGCCATGCCGTTGAGAGGAAGCGATGCGATTAGAAGCAGGATGGTGAACAGTCGTAGGAGCCGGTTCATGATGGCCGAGTATAGGTTACACGCATGAAATGAGCATTAAGCCGTTTGAGGCTTGGAAGTGGATTGTTTGGCGTGCGGCAGAACGATGTGAAAACTCGTCACGCCGTCAGCGGAGGTACACCAAATTCGCCCACCATGAGCCTCGATGATCGAACGCGTTATGGCCAGACCCAAGCCGGCGTTGCTTGGGCTTCCTTCCCGCCTTGCAGGGTCAGCGCGATAGAACCGGTCGAAGATTTTGTTGATATGTTCCGGATCAATCGTGGCCCCATTGTTCTGGACGGACAGGTTCACTTGATCAGCCGCCTCGACAATCCGGACGGCGATATCGTGGCCTTCGGGGGTATAGCGCAAAGCGTTGGATAGAATGTTGGAAACCGCCCGGTCAATCATTAGCCGGTCACCACGGATCGTACCTTCGCCTTGAAGGGCAAGCCGAATGCTTCGGTCTTCGGCTGCAAGCTGGTAGTACTCAATCAGTCTGGACACTAGCCCGACCAGATCGATATCAACCTGCTCGGGGATGATCAAGCCGTTATCAGCTTTTGCCAGGAACAGCATGTCATCGATCATGCGCGACATGCGCTTGAGGTCTTCAAGATTGGAGTAGAGGTTGTCTTCGTAGGCATCGAGGTCGCGTTTTTTGGTCAGAACGACTTCGGTATGCGTCAGAAGATTACTTACCGGAGTCCGCAGCTCATGTGCGATGTCGGCTGAGAAGTTTGATAGCCGGACGAACGCGTCTTCCAGGCGTGCAAGCATTCCGTTGAAGGAGAGGATCAGCTCCTGCAATTCAAGCGGCACGGGCTCCAATGGAATTCGCTCGCGAAGGGACCGGGCAGACATGGATGTCGCCACCTTGGTGATCTGCCCAACCGGCCGAAGACCGCTCTTGGCCACGATCCACCCCAATCCTGCACTAACCAGAGCGCTGATGACCAAGCCAATGCCGAACCACCATTGCAGCGTCTTGAAAAAGTGGGCATGGCTGGTGACATCCAGCATCAACATGACTGTTACCGGCGCCTGCGCCTGCGCTATAGCCAGTTGAGAGGTAATCCCCCGGAAGTTCCGCGAGTCGATTTGCCAGTCCCAAACGGCGCCAGAAGAGGCCTGCTTAAAGCGCTCAGGGATGCGGGATGCCTTGGAGTCCGAGAACAGGACAGTACCGTCAGCATCAAGAATCTCCGCAGAAAGGTCCTGATGAGCCCCCAACAAAGCACGCAGTTGAGGCTCCTGATCCTCAAGTTCATCACGTGCTGCTGAAAGTGAAAGGATGTGCCGGGTGGATTCGAGTTTCTCGGCCAGGGCTTGCTCATCCAGCATCTGGAAATGGTGCTGACTGAGCATGTAGAAGCTCACGCCGGCAACGACCAATACGGCGATGACCGCGAACATGAACATGAGGGTAAGGCGTTTAACGAGCGACGATTGGGCGCGCATTACTCGGGAACATCCATCAGATAGCCCATGCCACGAACTGTATGTATGAGCTTGGGGGCGAAATCGTCATCAATCTTGGCCCGCAACCTACGAACAGCAACCTCGATCACGTTAGTGTCGCTGTCGAAGTTCATATCCCACACCTGCGATGCGATCAGGGACTTCGGCAGTACCTCGCCGCGTCGGCGCATGAGTAGTTCCAGTAAGGAGAACTCCTTGGCTGTGAGGTCGATCCGCTTGCCATTTCGGGTGGCCCGGCGCTTAAGCAGGTCTACCTCCAGGTCAGCCATCTTCATAGTGGTCTGAGCATAGCCACTGCTGCCTCTTCGCAGCAAAGTGCGCACACGCGCTAGCAGTTCCGAGAATGCAAAGGGTTTGACCAGGTAATCGTCAGCCCCGAGTTCTAACCCTTTCACGCGATCGTCCACGCCATCACGGGCCGTCAAAAACAAGACTGGGACCTCTTTCCCTGCCGCACGTACCATCCGCAGCACCTCCCAGCCGTCTAGCCCCGGCATCATTACATCAAGAATCAGCAGGTCATACGCCTCGCTCAAAGCGTATTGCAGCGCGTCGGTCCCTGTGACCACACGATCGACGGTAAAGCCTGCCTCCGTCAGCCCTTGCTGCAGGTAGGCCCCGATTTTTGGCTCATCTTCGGCTACGAGTAATTTCATCTGCTGCGCCCCCTTGGATGCCCTTCAGTGTGCAGCAAAAAAGGCACCCAACCAGAAGCTGACGGAAAAGTAATGTCGGGCTCAGCTTGCTGACAGTGCCGGGTAGCTAGCTTGAGCACTGTGAACGGCGCCAATCAGGCGAAACTGACCCTTAGAGGAAACGCAAATGAACATGATCAAAGCGATTGTGATGGTAGTCACCTTCGGCATGGCGAGCCTCGCCCTGGCTGAAGGCGGCGCGGATCGCACCTTCGCCAGGATGGAAGCTGCACGTGCATCTTCCATGCAGGCTTACCAGGTTGCTCAGGAGAAAAAAGCAGAGGCTCCTGTTACCGCCCAAAGCCAAAAGCACCCCGGCCACGAGAGCTGCTGAGCTTAGCTTACAGAAATGTAATCACCCCGGAATCTGAACTATGTCAGCTTTCGGGGTATTGCCTCCCGCAATCCTTGTGCTTTGGCGAAAGTCTACGAGGCTTGGGGGAGCTCAATTGAAACCAGATGGCTGCGGATCCCGCAGTCTGGATATCAGCGATCTACCTGATTGGACGCAACGGCATGCAAAGCAAAACCACGAGACGTTCATTCGTCAAAGGCCTGGCTGCTACCGGACTACTGGGTGGGCTGGGCATGTGGCGCGCGCCGGTCTGGGCCGTAACCAGCCCTGGCCAGCCTAACGTACTGACCGGCACCGATTTTGACCTGTACATCGGGGAGCTCCCGGTGAACATTACCGGGGCAGCTCGAACGGCGATGGCCATCAACGGTTCGCTGCCAGGACCAATACTCCGTTGGCGCGAAGGCGACACGGTCACGCTACGGGTTCGCAACCGCTTGAAGCAGGACACGTCCATCCACTGGCACGGCATCATCCTGCCGGCGAATATGGACGGCGTGCCGGGTCTAAGCTTCCATGGCATCGCTCCCGACGGCATGTACGAGTACAAGTTCAAGGTCCACCAGAACGGCACCTACTGGTACCACAGCCATTCGGGCTTCCAGGAGCAGGTCGGTGTTTACGGTGCGCTGGTGATTGATGCCAAGGATCCAGAGCCTTTCACCTACGATCGTGACTATGTCGTCATGCTGAGTGATTGGACCGACGAAGACCCGGCGCGGGTTATGTCCAAGCTCAAAAAACAGTCGGACTATTACAACTTCCACAAGCGCACCGTTGGCGACTTCGTCGACGACGTGAGCGAGAAAGGTTGGTCTGCTGCTGTGGCCGATCGAAAGATGTGGGCCGAGATGAAGATGAGCCCAACCGATCTCGCTGACGTGAGCGGGCACACCTACACCTACCTCATGAACGGCCAGGCGCCAAATGGGAACTGGACGGGAATCTTCAAGCCAGGGGAGAAAATCCGGCTTCGCTTTATCAATGGCTCGGCGATGACCTATTTCGACGTGCGGATCCCCGGCTTGAAAATGACGGTTGTCGCAGCCGACGGTCAGTACGTTAAGCCAGTGTCGATCGATGAATTCCGGATTGCCGTTGCTGAAACCTACGATGTCATTGTCGAGCCTGAAAACGAGCAGGCTTACACCATCTTTGCTCAATCCATGGATCGCACCGGCTATTCAAGGGGTACCTTGGCTGTCCGTGAGGGCCTGCAGGCACCGGTGCCGGCTGTAGATCCAAGGCCTCTCATCTCCATGAGTGATATGGGGATGGACCACGGCAGCATGGGTGGCATGGATCACGGCAGCATGGCCGGTATGGACCACAGCAAGATGGCTGGCATGGACCACGGCAGCATGGCCGGTATGGACCATAGCAAGATGGCTGGCATGGACCACGGCAGCATGGCCGGTATGGACCATAGCAAGATGGCTGGCATGGACCACGGCAACATGACCGGTATGGACCAAAGCAATATGGCCGCCAGCGGTGCCATGCAGAACCATCCCGCCTCCGAAACAAACAACCCTCTGGTCGATATGCAGACCATGACCCCTACGCCAAAGCTGAGCGATCCGGGGATCGGGCTTCGCGATAACGGGCGTCGGGTTCTCACGTATTCGGATTTGCGTAGCACCTTCATCGACCCTGACGGCCGGGAACCTGGCCGGACAATCGAACTGCACCTTACCGGGCATATGGAAAAGTTCGCTTGGTCCTTCGATGGGATCAAGTTTTCTGACGCAGAGCCGCTGCGGCTCAAGTACGGCGAGCGCCTGCGTATTACCTTGGTCAACGACACCATGATGACTCACCCCATCCATCTGCACGGCATGTGGAGTGACCTGGAGGATGAGGACGGCAATTTCATGGTGCGAAAACACACGATCGATATGCCGCCTGGCTCGAAACGAAGCTATCGCGTAACCGCAGATGCACTCGGGCGCTGGGCCTATCACTGTCACCTCATGTACCACATGGAGATGGGCATGTTCCGAGAAGTCCGCGTGGACGAATGAACTGGAGATACGAGATGAGCAAACCAATGAAACGAAGCGCCTTTTTCCTCTCTGCCGCGATGGTTGGCCTGCTCGCGGTGTACGCCCCGTCTTCCTGGTCCAGTGACAACCATGATCAGCACTCTCAAAAGTCGTCCAACGCGGCGCAATCGAACGGCTCGAAGAGCAAGCAAGCCCAGGGCATGAACCATGAAGGCATGGATCACGGCTCCATGAAAGGCATGGATCATGGCTCTATGGAGGGCATGGATCATGGTTCCATGGAAGGAATGGATCACAGCAAAATGATGGAATCGCATGGCAGCGACAAAGCTAAGGCAGGGAAAAATGGCCAATAGCGTTGCACGACCATCGCTGCTGGCATTCGCCGTTTCTTTAGGTGTGCTGGGCGTTTCGCCCAGCTTCGCCGCTGAAATGGATCATTCCGGAATGGACCACTCGGCAATGGGCCACGGTGCCATGCAGATGGACCACGCCTCATCACAGGCTGCGATGCCGGGCATGGACCACAGCCAGATGGGCGCGAGCAAGCAACCCACGCAACCTGCACCCGTTGATCACAGCAAAATGGGCCATGGCCAGCCCAAAGCGAAACCCGCCTCGATGGACCACAGCAAGATGGACCATGGAAGCATGAAAGGCATGGATCACGGGTCCATGGAAGGCATGGATCATGGCGCGATGGGTCATTCCACGATGGGAAACGGGAACGCTGATTCGCCGACCCCGACCAGCCGTACGCCAATCCCGGTGCTGACTGATGCCGACCGGCAGGCTGCCTTCCCCCCGCTTGACGGGCACAAAATGGATGACAGCGGGTTCAACAGCTTTTTCTTGCTAGACCAACTGGAATACCAAGATGCCGATGAAGGTAGCACGCTTGCTTGGGATGCATCCGGCTGGGTGGGCGGCGATATCAATAGGCTCTGGATTCGCTCGGAAGGTGAACGAACCAATGGTGTGACTGAAGATGCTGAGCTGCAGCTCCTCTATGGCCGCTCGGTAAGCCCGTGGTGGGATGTTGTCGCCGGCGTCCGGCAGGATTTCAAACCGGAGGATCCGCAGACCTGGGCTGCGTTCGGTATTCAGGGCCTGGCCCTGTATGACTTCGAAGCTGAAGCCACCGCCTTTATCGGCGAGAACGGTCAAACCGCTGCCCGTCTGGAGGGCGAGTACGACATCTTGCTAACCAATCGTTTAATTCTTCAGCCAACCGCTGAGGCCAACTTTTATGGCAAGAACGACCCGGAACGCGGCGTCGGCTCTGGCCTGGCAAACACCGAAGTCGGGCTGCGGTTACGGTACGAGATTGTTCGCCAGTTCGCGCCATACATAGGTGTCACCTGGAGCCGTTCCTACGGCAAAACCGCCGATTTCATTCGGGATGAAGGCGGGGACGTGGACGAAGCTCGTTTTGTGGCCGGTATTCGGATGTGGTTTTGAGAACTCAACATGAAAAAAACAATTACAACGCTGGTGGCGGCAGGTGCTGTTACTAGCGCAGCAGTGCTAGGTGCTGCTTACTTCGGTCTCGTGAACGTTGGTGCGGACGACCCACACTTCCCCGCTGTGCATGCGTTTTTGGCCATGGCGCGGGATCGCTCGATTGAAGTCCGAGCAAGCGACATTGAGGTGCCAAACCTTAAAGATCCTGCTCTCATCCAAGCAGGGGCAGGCAACTACAACGCCATGTGTATCGGTTGCCACCTCGCGCCAGGGGTGGAGAAAACTGAACTCAGCCAAGCCCTATACCCATCCCCACCAAACCTCACCGAGATAGGTGTAAGCGGTGACCCTGCTGCTGCGTTTTGGACCATCAAGCACGGTATCAAAGCGACAGGCATGCCAGCCTGGGGTAAGAGCATGGACGACCAGTACATCTGGGGAATCGTCGCGTTCCTGGACCAGCTACCGCAACTCAATGCTGAGCAGTACCAGATGATGGTCGCTTCCAGTGGTGGTCACCAACATGGCGGTGGCGAAAGCGATATGCATAACCATGAAGGCCAACACGGTGGTGCGAAATCAGGTCATGGAAATCATGATGATTCCGCAGCAAACGGCGTGGCTGAGGAAAGTCATGATCATGGCAGTTCGCATTCGGAGTCTTCATCAGTAGCGGAGCACCACGGTGAACACGAGTCCGGCGAGGCGCACTCGGACCACCACACAGGTTCTACTCCCAAAACCCATGTGCACAAAGACGGGAAGGAGCACACTCATGACAAGTAAGCGCCGCTTCCTCGGTTTAAGTACCGCAGCGTCACTTCTAATCGCCTCAGCCGCCTTTGCTGCGGAGCCCCTGACTATCGATGTGCACCGGGACGCTAATTGCGGTTGCTGTAAGAAATGGATAGCGCACTTGGAGGCAAACGGCTTCAAGGTCGTCGACCACGTTGAAACGGACATGAGGGCGGTGAAGCAAGAGCTAGGAGTAGCTCCGAGGCTGGCTTCGTGTCACACCGCGGTTATCGATGGCAAGTTTGTGGAAGGTCACGTCCCCGCAGCCCAGGTGCAGGAGCTCATAAAGCGCAACGACCTGGCAGGCGTCGCGGTACCTGGCATGCCCGCTGGCTCACCAGGTATGGAGGTTGATGGCATGAAACACGCCTATCAAGTCATCGGCCTCACCAAGAGTGGGGACGATCAAGTAGTTGCCAGTTATCCTGACACGTAATGCAAGATGCCCCGGGGGAAGGGCTTCTGCCGGCCAGCCGACCAGCTGCAGCGCTGGTCGTGGTCAGCTTACTCCAAGACTTACCCTGTCCCTTCGGTCAGTTTTGACCTCTACAGTTAATTCCAGCAGAGCGATATTCGAGGATTTTCAACTCACCTGTTGAGTCCTCGTAATTCATCTGTGTCGGCATCACGTCGCAGCTACCTTTGAGCGAAGTCATACTGATAACTCTCGCCACATCCAGTTTCATTCCGTAGCGATAATGGATCACTTCAGGTGGTTTTTTTCCATTGGCAGCGGCGTAGGCACGCATTGCTTGCTCATTTGCCTGAATCATCTTTCCGTGTAAGCGATCAGATCCTCCTTCAGCTAAAGCGGATGAGGAGGCGATTACGAGCATGAGGGCGGCAATGCTTTTAGCGGTGTTCATTTCTGTTACTCCATGAAGACATGAGTGAAGCTTACCGACTGGGAGCTGTCATCCACGTGATCCAGGAATTACATGTTTGTAAGCAGGCTATCGATAATGATGGCTCTGAATACACGTGAAAGCCGCGTCGTTTCAGGCTGCGACAGTTTTAATTCTCTAGCGAATCAGTCTGAACCGGCGTTTTGGGTGATTGCGACAGTTTTGCGTTTCCTCTCCAAATGGCTGCAGGCCGCGAAAGACGGGACCCTCTAGCGACAGTTTTAATTCTCTAAATCCACCACCCGCAGAAAATTTCGTCACGCCCCAGAATGGGAATTTGCATTCGGGGCGCACCACGATTCATCTCGTGCCAGAAGCCGCCTGCAGTGCAATCAATTGGCGAGCCAAGACTCGACTACCTCAGCGCCATACTCGTTTTTCCAGGCCTTAAGCGTACGCTGATTACCACCCTTGGTCTCAACAACCTCTCCGCTGTGTGGATTCTTGTAGACCTTCACTTCGCGTGGTTTCCGAGAGGTTTTTGGGGCCATATCAGTGGAAGCCACCGCTTGCGGATCGAGGATCAGCACCACTTGGCGCAGGCCGTAGCCATACTCGTTGAGCAAACTGCGCAGCTTCGTTTCAAATTCCATTTCCTGCTTCAGGGCAGAGTCATTTTTCAGCGCTTCCAGCTCCGCCAGTTGGGCTGCGAGCTGTTGTTCGAGCAGGCGGAATTCAGCGAGACGGGACATAAGATTCTCCAAAATGGGTTCGATGATTTTAGCAATCAAGAAAGAAAGCGTGCTAACTATCTTGATCCCACATGCCTGAATCGGCAATCACGAGGCTGAGCGATCGGTGTGGATAAAAACGTGATGGCTTCAGGATCGTCGATCTGGGCGGCTTCACTTGCGAGGTAATCGATCAGCTTTTTGCTTCTTACCCAAACGTACTGCCGGCAAGCCGCGTTTGGAATGGATGGCCCCGCAACGGGGCGAAACCTGGCCTCCCAAAGGTGCTTGAACGCCTCCCTGGTCGACTTCCCCAAATACACCGCAATCTCCGGTCCCAAGATATAGCCACGCCTGAATCTGTCGATGGCTTGAGGCTTAACCATCAATTGCGTACGCCGGCCTCGTTCGACAGCAGTGCTCCATAGCAGACCCAGTCGAACGAACGCGTATGCGCATTGTTCTTTGACGCCTAACAGCGCAGCAGCCTTGACTACCGACAGGCCGGGAAAGACCGGACTCTTGTTCTCAGCTCGGGCTTGTTGCCACGCTGCAAAATCTTGCGGCTTGAGTAACCACGCCCCTACCGCAACCGAGCCATTCTCAGCTGGGCCGTAAGCGCGAAGTTCACCTGCACGTATTGCCTGAACCAACTCGACCAACCCACCCCCCTTGGGCAGAGAATGCTTGGCCAAGTAGTTGATCGACACCAGGCTCTGGTCAGAGCTGGTAGGCAGCTTCTCATCAATCAATTCGTTGATCGAGCGGCAGTCAATCAGCCACCTTTCGCCTGGGCGCGGTTCTCCACCAAAGAACTGGAGGGTACCACCAGCTAGCAGCTGCCTAACCCGATTGCGACAGAGGCTTAGCAAAGTCGAGGTTTCTTTCATATCAGCCACGCCCTGGAGATGCTGCGAGATTGCCTTCAAATGATCCAGGTCCACGACCGTAAAGACTCGATCTTCATGGACCTTCTCCCGATAGGCGATTTGTCCCTCCTGATGAAGGCGTTTTATGACTGATACCCCGAGACCACAAGCTTCAGCAGCAGAATCGAACGACACCCAACGATGTCTCTCAATCGTCTCCTCACTCAAATTGCGATTTCGCTTCGCTAACGGTGCTTCCCACGCATGCTGCAGAAATGATTCGAACTCTCGACGAAGAAAGTCAAAACAAGAGTCATCCAGATCACGGTGGATGTCGTGGTATATCGGGCCGAACGATCTGCTGAGCGTCCAATGTTCGTTATCGGAATGGACTGCCTTGAGGCCACTCAGCAGTTCTCTGAATGCGAGAGGCCAGTTCATGAGAACCACGCCCGCCGCGTTTGCCATAAGCCGCGATATCTCTAGCGAACCCGAATCAGCAACCTTCAGCGGCTGGGTTCTTTCCGTAGGCAAACTTCTGACAGCGAGACGCGATGACAACTCGTGAAACTGTTCGTAGGTGAGGGCCGCCAATCCCGCGTCAGCTGGCAACGAGTCGGCGTAAAACCTATCTTCAAAGCCAGAGGTGAGCCAGGCGGCCGTATCACTCGCCGGCGCGATCTCAAAATTGGTCCCACTCAATGAGGTGCCACACGCTTGGCAACTATTCGCACTCATTGCGCTTGGATCGGTTTCCTTCAGACAGTTGGGGCACCGCCCGTGGAGTTCAGTGCCGTGGACAGAACACGTCGTAACCAGGGTCAAGCCCCAGCTTTCTCTCCAATAACCGGCTTCGCCCAAACAGATCGGACAGTAACGAGCGTGATGAGTCGTCCATAACTTGACCCCCTTGGGCCTTGGATCACGAAACTCAGCAGATACCGCAGGCCAGCTCAGTGGTCCTTCCATCATCTGCAGCCAGTCCGCAACATCGGTCTCGTCGGCTCGTGCAAAGGCGGTGAGCAGTTCCTTTCTGGGTAATCCGTTGGCTTTCGCCAGGCGCTGCAGGTACCCCAAAAGACTTTCGTCTTGGTGTGGTCGTGGGTTGATTAAAAGACCAAACATTCCTACACATCCATGAAATCGAAGACATAAAAATCAGGGGAGTAGAGCCGGGCCGATAAGCCCGGCCCTTGGCCGTCAGGTACTGCTCTCTTCGAACGTCTCAAACGGCTCCCGCTTCCCGAACAGAGGCTGGAAATTGAAGCTCGCACTGAAGGGGTTTCGATCCTCGGTGGCGTAGCTCCAAACCTCGTCTTCAAAAGCCTGGGCCAGCACAGGAAGTTCAATCCCGACAAGGTCCTGGACTTGAACCAGCCAAACAGCCCTGTCCACAATCTTGATGAGGTAGTCGATCAATCCATAGGAAGCCAGGTAGAAGCGTTTAATCATCGCTGGCTCTACAAAACTGATGGTTTGAACAGGCAGTTCGCCCTCGATTGCCTGCAACAACATCACGAAATGAAGAGACGTATTAGCGGAGAAGGTGAAGCGATCGTATGCCACCGTGGCCGAAAACCTGCGTCGCAGTTGCTCGTTTGCTAGCAGGAGATTTTCGGTGCGCTTCAGCCCAATCAGAACAAACGCGATACTGGTTTCATTCATCAGACTCTTGATCCAGTCTGCTGCCTCATACGCACCATTACGACGATAATCGACCAGGTGCTGCGCCTCATCGAGGACCAACATCTCCACGCCAAGGTTCTTCAGCAGCAGGACTACTCGCGCAAATTTAACCTCTGCCGAATGTCCTCGTGCCTCTGCGAAGGGATCCTTCAGCTCTGCCAAAATGGCTGCTGCCAGGTTCTTTTTGGTTGGAGACGAAGGCATCTCGACGAACAGAACTGTCCGCTTCTGTGGGTCATGGCTCTCCAATTCCTCCAATGACCGAATGTACTCCTTGACCAATGTGCTCTTGCCCACTCCGCTTGGACCTTGGATCAGCAACCCTTTACTTGCTCTGGTACGCCGACTATCGCCGTGGATATCGCCTAGTCGCGTCAACGCTCGCTCGACTTGAGGGCTGTGAATAAAACGATCGCGGAGCGTAAAGCTGTATTCACCATGCTCGTAGCATTCGTACAGATTGATGGCGTTCATGGCTTAGAACTCCCAGCAGGGCGACGAACCGAGACCTTGAAGGCTGCTGGCGGAATGTTAGGAATAGAGTCACCGGTCCATTCCACTTCAGCGAGTACCTTGGGTGGAGGCGTGCTTTCGGTCACTCGACCCTCCTTGTCGATTTTCGCTATGGCAGCTGCGCGTCGTTTTCTGAGCGTCTGCGAACGGCGGGCCTCGTCTGCATCTTCCATAATTTCCTGGTAGCACCTGTGCGTAGCCTCGAAGCTAGGCTGCTCATTATATTTTTCTCGCAGCGCTTTCTCGGCAGCCTTCCACACCTCCCTGCTCTTACCGGCCATTCGCTCATCTTTGGCGGGCACTTTGAAGAACAAGTTTCTGAAGCGGTCGTGAACCCAAACGTGCCCGGCTTCGTCTCGATAGCGGACGTTTACCTTTTCTCCGTCTGCCAAACGCATACGGAGCTCAGCAAGTTCCGTAGAGTGGTAGCCCACTTTGGCAACCTCGATGCCGTAATGGTGAACCTTCACCGAGGCCCGCTTGGCCAGAATGCACTCCAACGAGTCCAGGTCGACGGGAAGGCTGATGACATGGTTCGCCTCGCTAGTCCCCCAGACTTGAGCCGGTGTTCTGTTGTCCAGCCCCCGATGAGGAGTCTGGTGGTAACCATCGACGATCCATTTCACTACCACCGCCTCCAATTGAGGGAGCGTGAAACATGCATTCTTCTCCGAGTCGTAATCGCCACGCTGCTGGATATTCGAGAAGGTGGTACCCGGGAGGTTGTGGATAAGCCCCAGGTTCTGTGTGCTGAAAAAGCGTTCGACGGCACCTTTCCTTTGAGGGGCCCTTGAAGCGGGATACATGATCTCGATACCCAACTCGTTGAATCCCATGATGAGATCGCCCGCGTGAAATTCCGCTGCGTTGTCTGGGACTATTCGAGCCGGCAGCCCACGTGCCCACCATTCATTTCTCACTTTCGGAAAGCGCTTCAGCAATTCGGCTTTTGGACGGATTGAGCGTTCGATCACACGAAGCACGGTTTCCGTATTTGGCGCCGACAGGTGGAGCAAATATCCCATCACCATTCGAGAGAAGCGGTCGAGGACGATCGTCAGATAGGGGCGCCCAATGCACAGCCCCGAGGTTTCATCCACAAGCTGGACGTCCAACAAGGTGTGATCAATTTCCCAACGTTCCAAAATCTCATGGACACGTAGGACACCCGCCGCAACACGGTGCTTCTTGTCTGCTGCGTGTTTTCCGAGCCTCTCCTTATCCACAAGGTACGGATCCAGCTTGGCGATGTACCTTCGGACAGTCATTCCGCTTGGGATCTTGAGCTGATCCGAAGGCAAACGACTTTTGTTCCTCTCTTTTATCTGATCCTCGAATTCTGAAACGACCACGCTGACCGCTGGAATCGTATCCTGCAGGTAGGTTTTATTAATCACCCCTTCAAGAATAACTTCGAGCTCTCCCTGTATCGCGGCAGCCCGACCCTTTTTGGCATGCTGAGGGATAAGCTTTACTACGTTCTGGCCAATGTATTTGGCTGCCCAACGTCGAATAGTGGAAACCGAGGGTGCGCACGCATCCCCAATCTTTTTGGCGATATCTCTAAGCTTCTTGATCATGTCTTCGTCACCCGGTAGCTTGTATTTACCGCGCTTAGTTAGGTCGTCCAGATACTTGCGTCGACGCAATGCCTCATCTCCATGTTTTTTGGGGAAGCATGAAATATCTGGAGGGACGTTCCGCACATACGGAACCCTCCCAAGGTATGGCTGATCAGCGGAGATCTCGATCTCGCGCTTCTCGTAGGCCTCATAGAACTCCTTCTCGGATAGCTTCGTGGGCTCACCAAGCTCATCGAAAAAGAGCAGCTTCCGGTCAATAAGCCTCTTCTCAAGCACCATCAGTACGCCACGAACGATGACGACCAATTTCACCCTAAGGGAAAAGGTTTGCATGACGGTGCCCCCCTTGCAGGAAGACCGGGGAGTCAGTGTCAATTGACCTATCAAGGTCAATGCCCACCACCCCAAGGCCTAACAAGCGCCAGGCTTTCCCCTCACCAACCACGTAGAGCAGATCTGCAACGGTCATAGGCGGCCATTCGTTGAAGGTCGCCATTACCTCCTCCAACGCCTGATGCGAAAGCTCTGGACCGCGCCGGTGATACATCAGCCTTCTAAGATTGGTAGCCAGGGGTTCAGCTTCAATTAACTTTTCAGTGATCACCGAAAAGTTACGGGCAGTGGCGTTGAAGTAGCGCTCAGCGGCATCCAGTCGCTGCCTGACGCTGGCAATCTTCAGTCGGTCGTGAGGCTTCACTTCAAACCACCACTCGCGCCCATCCGCGAGGAAAACCTGTACGTCTGGGTAATATTTGAAGTAGCCCTGGAGCGATGGAACACGTTCCTCACTGGGCTGCGGGACGTAGCCGATGACCGCAGGAGACAGCTCAAGAAGCCGAAAAAGAGCGCCTTCGAGCTGGGACTCCCAGGGCACAGGCTTTTTATTTTTGAGCGATGGGAAGTAGCCGCGGTAATGGTTGGACCGCCGCGTGACCACCTTTCGTACTGTCATGAAACACCTCCGAAAATCTCGAAACGAGCGCCGACGCTGCGCCAAAAAATCAAGGCGCAGGGCGGGCGAAGTGAGGCCTTTCGACAGGCAACACTGTGCCGTCGAGTAACCTCGCTAAGGTCGAAAAAATGGGAGAGGATTGACAGTCGCTTCGAAAAAGCAGACATTGCGGGTTCTGAGGACGCAAGTCTGCTTCGCTAAGCGCGGTCAGTCCTCTCGGGATTGATCGCGTTTTTCTACATTTTCAGGTCTCCTTTTCTCTCATTGGTCATGACTCTCATGACTGATCAGAATCTAAAGCAATCGGCTTGCTCTCTTTATTTCTAAACGGCCACTTCGTGATCGCTGGAGCAATTTGGATCAGGTCTGAAGCTCTCGCTTCAAACAGCTGATTTGGCTGAAAATCTTCAGTGCAAAGCGGAAAAGTTGGTCATAGATCTTATTCCAACATCCCTTCGAAATCTACAAAAAATCCAAAATGGCAACTTCCACCAAATTCCATTTCCATACTAAATTGTTCAAATTAATACTTAACACGTACGCTTAATTAACTATTAAGGTGTTCAAATATTAGTTTTAAAGTCCTCTCAATCTCTCTGCTGCTCAGATCCGCCCGCCGACCCTCTCAGCACTTCCAGCGCCCCATCAAATCACTTCCTCAAATCCCCCCATCTGCATCATTTTCCAATGAGCGGAGTAGGGCGCCCCGGCAGGAATTCCAGGCAAAAAAAAGCCCGCGAAGGCGGGCTTGATGGTGACCGACAGGGGCCATGGTTGAAGCCCGGCCGGTCATCTATTTGTGAAAGCGTGCAGCTTTTCTGTGAACCTACAAGCTAATCAGAAGTCCAGGTTGGACACTGCCAGTGCGTTGCTCTCGATGAACTCACGACGCGGCTCGACCGCATCGCCCATCAAGGTGTTGAAGATCTGATCGGCAGCGATCGCGTCTTCAATGGTCACCCTGAGCATGCGACGCACGCTTGGGTCCATGGTGGTTTCCCACAGTTGGTCCGGGTTCATCTCACCCAGCCCTTTGTAGCGCTGGATGGTGTGGCGCTTGGTGCTTTCAGTCATCAGCCAGTCAAGGGCTTCCTTGAACTCGGTGACGGCCTTCTTGCGCTCGCCACGTTGAACATAGGCGCCGTCGTCCAGCAGAGTGACCAACTGCGAACCCAGAGCGGTAACGGTCCGGTAGTCGTTACTGCCAAAGAAGTCACGGTTGAAGGTCACGTAGCTGGCCAAGCCGTGAGAGGTGATTTCCACTTCTGGCAGCCAGACATTACGCTCGCGGTCTTCACGCAGGCTGGCCTTGTAGACCAGGCCGGACTTCTCGCTGGTGCGCAGGCGCTCGTCGAACTTGGCCAGCCAGGCTTGCATCCCGGCATGGTCAGACAGTTGTTCAAGCGATACCGCCGGCAGGTAGATGAAGTGCTCGGTCAGCTCCTGTGGGTACAGGCGCGACAGACGCTTGAGGGTCTTCATCACGGTGCGGAACTCGTTGACCAGACGCTCCAGCGCCTCACCGGAAATCCCCGGGGCCGAGTCGTTCAGGTGCAGGCTTGCGTCTTCAAGGGCCGACTGGGTCATGTACTCTTCCATGGCCTCGTCGTCCTTGATGTACTGCTCCTGCTTGCCTTTCTTCACCTTGTACAGCGGTGGCTGGGCAATGTAGATATAGCCGCGCTCAACCAGTTCCGGCAACTGACGGAAGAAGAAGGTCAGCAGCAGGGTACGAATGTGCGAACCGTCAACGTCAGCATCGGTCATGATGATGATGTTGTGATAACGCAGTTTTTCGATGTTGTACTCGTCGCGCCCGATACCACAACCCAACGCGGTGATCAGCGTGCCGACTTCCTGGGAAGAGATCATCTTGTCGAAACGTGCTTTCTCGACGTTGAGGATCTTACCTTTGAGCGGCAGGATTGCCTGGGTCTTGCGGTTACGGCCTTGCTTGGCCGAACCACCTGCGGAGTCACCCTCCACCAGGTACAGTTCGGAAAGGGCAGGGTCCTTCTCCTGGCAGTCAGCCAGTTTGCCCGGCAGGCCGGCGATATCCAGCGCACCTTTGCGGCGGGTCATTTCCCGAGCCTTGCGCGCTGCTTCACGAGCACGCGCCGCGTCGATCATCTTGCCAACAACGGCCTTGGCTTCGTTCGGGTTCTCCAGCAGGAAGTCGGAGAAGTACTTGCCCATCTCCTGTTCCACTGCCGTCTTCACTTCAGAAGAAACCAGTTTGTCTTTGGTCTGGGAACTGAACTTCGGATCTGGAACCTTGACCGAGATGATCGCGGTCAGACCTTCACGGGCGTCGTCGCCAGTGGTCGAGACCTTGTTCTTCTTGGCCAGACCTTCCTGCTCGATGTAGTTGTTCAGGTTACGGGTCAGCGCCGAGCGGAAACCAACCAGGTGAGTACCGCCATCACGCTGTGGAATGTTGTTGGTAAAGCACAACAGGTTCTCGTTGAAGCTGTCGTTCCACTGCAGGGCAATCTCGACACCCACACCGTCTTCACGCTGGACATTGAAGTGGAACACCTGGTTGACCGGCGTCTTGTTGGTGTTCAGGTACTCAACGAATGCGCGCAGACCACCTTCGTACTTGAAGTGTTCGTCCTTACCGGAGCGCTCATCCTTCAGCAGGATGCCGACGCCCGAGTTGAGGAACGACAGTTCGCGAATACGCTTGGCCAGGATGTCCCAGCTGAAGTGGATATTCTTGAAGGTCTCAGCCGATGGCTTGAAGTGGATCTGGGTACCAGTCGTTTCACTTTCACCAACGATTTTCATCGGTGCCTGTGGAACACCGTGAACGTAGATCTGTTCCCAGATCTTGCCGCTGCGGCGAACGGTCAATACCAGTTGCTCAGAAAGGGCGTTTACTACAGAAACACCCACACCGTGCAGACCACCGGAGACTTTATAGGAGTTGTCGTCGAATTTACCGCCAGCGTGCAGAACGGTCATGATGACCTCTGCGGCGGAGACGCCTTCTTCTTTATGCACATCGACCGGGATACCACGGCCGTTGTCGCGGACGGTGATGGACTCGTCCGGGTGAATGATTACGGTGATGTCGTCACAGTGGCCAGCGAGGGCTTCGTCGATCGAGTTATCGACCACCTCGAACACCATGTGGTGCAGGCCGCTACCATCATCGGTGTCGCCAATGTACATACCGGGACGCTTGCGCACGGCATCCAGCCCTTTCAGCACTTTAATGCTGGAGGAGTCGTACGTTTGATTTTCGCTCATGCCTTCACTCCCGATGGTCGTGGGTCTGGGTGATACGGCCCTGTTCCACGTGGAACAAGGCAACTGGCGTTTCCGTCTGCCAGCCTTCCCTCAATAATTCGTGATCTACACAGGTGATAAATACCTGGCAGCGTAATTCTTCCAACAAACGACAAAGTGCGTGGCGGTGCTGCTCATCCAACTCGGACGGCAAGTCATCCACCAGATAAATACACTGACCTCGCCGAGCCTGGCTGACCAGATGGCCTTGGGCGATACGTAATGCGCACACCACTAGCTTTTGCTGGCCCCGGGAGAGAATCTCCGCGGCGTTATGCCCGCCTAGCCTCAAGCGCAGATCCGCACGTTGCGGCCCGGCCTGGGTGTGGCCCATTTGCTGATCCCGCTGCAGGGAGCTGGCGAGAACTTCACTAAGCTCCCGATCCTTGTCCCAACCGCGGTAATAGCTGAGGGTCAATCCTTCAAGCTCGACCAACTCACTCAAGGTTTGCTCGAAAACCGGCTTCAAGGCTTTGATGTAAGTACGGCGGTATTCATCCAATTCCGCACTGGCCAGGCACAATTCCCGGTCCCATGCCGCTTGCGAAACCGGATCAAGTGTACCATGCCGCAACCATGAGTTCCGCTGCCGAAGGGCCTTCTGCAGTCGCTGCCAGGTTCCCATGAAGCGAGGTTCCACGTGGAACACCCCCCAATCGAGAAACTGCCGGCGGATTTTCGGAGCGCCCTCAAGGAGGCGAAAGCTGTCCGGATTGATCAATTGCAACGGCAGAATTTCAGCCAATTGAGCCGTGCTACGGGCATTCTGCCCGTCGATACGAATAGTGAACTCCCCTTGGCGATCCCGGGAAATACCCAGGTTACTTGAACCACCCTCGGCCAATTCAACCTGACCGAACACGGTACAGGCCAACTGTTCATACTGAATAACCGGGTTCAAACGTGTGCTGCGGAAGGAGCGGGCAAGACCCAACAAATGGATCGCTTCAAGAACGCTGGTTTTTCCGCTGCCGTTGGCGCCATGCAGAATGTTGATGCGGGGGGAGGGGGAGAATGTCACCGGGTGCAGGTTACGCACCGCGGTGACAGAAACGCGACTGAGGGACATCTAGACTATGCGAGACAAGGTTACAGACGCATCGGCATGACGACGTATGCGGAATCGTCATTGCCTGCTTCCTGCAGCAGGGCACTGCTGTTGGAGTCAGACAGAATCAGACGAACCTGCTCGGTGGTCATGACACCCAGTACGTCCAACAGGTAGCTGACGTTGAAACCGATTTCCAACGAGCTGCCGTTGTAGTCGACGCTGATTTCCTCTTCCGCTTCTTCCTGCTCCGGGTTGTTCGCCTGAATCTTCAGCTGGGCATTGGCCAGTTGCAGACGAATACCACGGTACTTTTCGTTGGACAGAATTGCGGTACGGCTGAATGCCTCACGCAGTGCCTGACGGTCGCCCACTACCAGCTTGTCGCCGCCCTTGGGCAGCACGCGCTCGTAGTCCGGGAACTTGCCATCGACCAGCTTCGAGGTGAACGTGAACTCGCCAGTGGTTGCACGGATATGGTGTTGGCCAAGCACAATGCTGACAGTACCTTCAGGCTCGGTCAGCAGACGCGCCAGCTCAAGAATGCCCTTGCGTGGCACGATCACCTGATGACGATCCGCTTGATCGATGTTTGCGCTCATCGAGCACATTGCCAGGCGATGGCCATCGGTAGCAACGGCTCGCAGTGTGCCTGTGGATACTTCCAGCAGCATACCGTTGAGGTAGTAACGAACATCCTGTTGCGCCATGGCAAAGCTGGTGCGCTCGATCAATCGGCGCAGCTTGCTTTGCTCCAGGGTGCAGGTCAGCGAACCCGGGCCTTCCTCGACTGTCGGGAAATCGTTGGCAGGCAGGGTCGACAGGGTGAAGCGGCTGCGACCCGCCTTGACCAGCAGCTTTTGCTCATCGACCTTGATGTCGATCAGCGCATCGCTCGGCAGGCTTTTGCAGATGTCCATCAGCTTGCGCGCAGGTACCGTGATCTCGCCTGGTTCGGCAGGCTCTTCCAATTGCACACGGCCAACCAGTTCCACTTCCAGGTCGGTACCGGTAAGCGACAGTTGTTGGCCTTGGACAACCAGCAGCACGTTGGACAATACCGGCAAGGTCTGACGGCGCTCGACGACGCCTGCGACCAGTTGCAGGGGTTTCAACAGGGCTTCGCGTTGAATGGTGAAATGCATGGTCTAGTCCCTTGCCTTTAATAAGCTGCACTGACAGTCATCACGTTGTCAGCGTCCGCAGCAGGTTCTTGTAGTCCTCGCGGATATCCGCGTCGGATTCCTTGAGTTCGTTAATCTTGCGGCACGCGTGCAACACTGTGGTGTGGTCACGACCGCCAAATACGTCGCCAATTTCAGGCAAGCTGTGGTTGGTCAGTTCCTTGGACAACGCCATCGCTACTTGTCGTGGTCGCGCGACCGAGCGGGAACGCCGCTTGGACAACAGATCGGAGATCTTGATCTTGTAATACTCGGCAACGGTGCGCTGGATGTTATCCACACTCACCAGTTTGTCCTGCAGCGCCAGAAGATCCTTGAGCGACTCCCGAATCAGTTCAATGGTGATGTCACGCCCCATGAAGTGCGAGTGGGCAATGACCCGCTTGAGCGCACCTTCAAGTTCACGGACGTTGGAACGAATACGCTGAGCGATAAAGAACGCCGCATCGTGCGGGAGATCGACCTTGGCCTGATCGGCCTTCTTCATCAGGATCGCCACCCGCGTCTCCAGCTCCGGTGGCTCGACGGCAACCGTCAATCCCCAACCGAAACGAGACTTCAGGCGTTCTTCCAGGCCTTCGATTTCCTTCGGGTAACGGTCACTGGTGAGAATGACCTGCTGACCGCCCTCAAGCAAGGCGTTGAAGGTGTGGAAAAACTCTTCCTGCGAACGCTCTTTACGGGCAAAGAACTGAATGTCATCGATCAGCAGCGCATCGACCGAACGGTAGAAACGCTTGAATTCGTTGATGGCATTGAGCTGCAGTGCCTTCACCATATCCGCAACAAAACGCTCGGAATGCAGGTAGACAACCTTGGCATTCGGATTTTTCTTGAGCAGGTGGTTACCCACAGCATGCATCAAGTGCGTTTTACCCAGGCCAACACCCCCATAAAGGAAGAGGGGGTTATAGCCATGTTTCGGGTTGTCGGCCACTTGCCAGGCAGCCGCACGGGCCAACTGGTTGGATTTACCTTCGACAAAGTTCTCGAAGGTAAAGGTACGGTTCAGGTAGCTGGTGTGTTTCAACGCACCTTCAACCTGCACGGTTCGTTGTTCGGCCCGGCCGCCAGAAGCAGGGGGGGCGTTGTTTTCCCCCATGGCATCGAAGCTATCGCGTGAAGGCGCATCCTCGATTTGAGCCACAACTGGCGCAGCGATCGGTTCAACGACCGGCGGGGCGACTTGAGCGGCTTGCGCCTGGGAAGCGGCAACAGCGGCCGCCAGCGGCGCATTGGGCGCAGCGCGAGGCGCAGAGCTGCGTCTGCTGCCTATTAATAAGGAAAGCGCTGGCGCAATGCCGTTGCCCTGTTCGCCTAGCAGTTCGAGCAGACGCCCAAGGTACTTCTCATTGACCCAATCGAGAACGAAACGGTTGGGCGCATACACGCGCAACTCGTCGCCTTCGGCTTCGACCTGTAGCGGACGGATCCAGGTGTTGAATTGCTGGGCAGGCAGTTCATCGCGCAGAAGCTCTACGCACTGCTGCCAAAGTTCCACTGACACGGATATCCCCTGAGTTTGAAAGCCGGTGAGGCAAAAACAAGCAGCCATTGTACCCGACCGGCCGCGCAGTTATCCACATGCCGATGCGATGAGCGTGGTGATAGATCAGCGACTTAGTGAACAAAATGATGCCGGAGGGGTGTGAATAAGCCCTGTGGATAACCGCGCCTGAGGTCTTTGCACAAGTCCGGGTCGAAATCTGTTGATAACTCGCGTGTTGATAACTCGCTTTTTTATCCACAGATTTTCCGAGCGTTCGGCACAGCCAGAGCACCGCTTCCCGACAAGGTTTAAATTCTCTGTACGCCATGAAAATAAAGGCCTGTAGAACCTTATCCACAGAATTCTTCTACATAAGCTTTATAAGATTTACAGAAAAGCTTTAAATAATTCCTCTCTCTTTTTTTATGTTTAGGTCTGAACGCTGTACCTCGACACGTTCACACCCAACCCCCACCCACGTGACCACCTATAAGGAAAAGCTGGTTGGAAATTGACCTATGGCCTTGCTTTCTCTAGAATCGCCGATCTCTTAAAACGGGGGCCATTCCGGCCCGTAGTCGACGAACCAGGTAACACGCCATGAAACGTACTTTCCAACCAAGCACCATCAAGCGCGCTCGCACTCACGGTTTCCGTGCCCGTATGGCCACCAAGAACGGTCGTGCCGTTCTGTCGCGTCGTCGTGCCAAAGGCCGTAAGCGTCTGGCCGTTTGATCATTCGGCACAGGTGGTGAGTCAGGACTTCAGTCGGGAAAAGCGTCTGCTGACCCCCCGACATTTCAAAGCGGTCTTCGACTCCCCAACCGGCAAGGTTCCAGGCAAGAATCTTTTGCTCCTTGCCCGCGAGAACGGTCTGGATCATCCCCGCTTGGGGCTTGTGATCGGGAAAAAGAGCGTCAAGCTCTCCGTTCAGCGAAATCGACTCAAGCGATTGATGCGCGACTCATTCCGCCTTCACCAAGATCTATTGGCAGGTTGGGATATCGTTATCGTTGCGCGCAAAGGCCTGGGCGAGATCGAAAACCCAGAATTGCACCAACATTTTGGCAAGCTCTGGAAGCGTCTTGCGCGTAATCGGCCCGCTCCAGCGCCAACCGAATCCGTAGGGGTAGACAGTCCAGATGCGTAAACTGGCACTCGTTCCGATCCAGTTTTACCGTTACGCCATTAGTCCTCTGATGGCCAATCACTGTCGTTTCTACCCCTCCTGCTCCTGCTACGCACTCGAAGCCATTGAGTCTCATGGTCTTCTGCGTGGCAGTTGGCTGACCGTTCGTCGACTGGGGCGTTGCCATCCGTGGAACCCTGGTGGATACGACCCGGTTCCGCCCGCTTCTTCTTCCCGTACTTCTTCGATAGCCGAGTAATCATGGATATTAAACGCACGATCCTGATCGTCGCCCTGGCAATCGTGTCTTATGTCATGGTTCTTAAGTGGAACCAGGACTACGGACAGGCAGCCTTGCCGACCCAGAACGCCGCCACCGCGCCGGCGTTGCCGGACACCGCGCGGGCCGCAAGCAATTCCGCCAGTGCCGATGTTCCGAGCGCCAACCCCGAGTCGAATTCGACCGAACTGGCCCCGGTTGCCATCAGCAAAGACCTGATTCGGGTCAAGACCGATGTTCTTGATCTGGCTATCGATCCCAATGGCGGTGATATCGCGCAGCTGATGCTGCCGAAATACCCGCGCCGTCAGGACCATCCCGATATTCCGTTCCAGCTGTTCGACAACGGCGGCGAGCGTGTTTACCTGGCACAGAGCGGTCTGACCGGTACCAACGGCCCGGATGCTCGTCCATCTGGTCGCCCGCTGTACGCTACCGAACAGAAAAGTTATCAACTGGCCGATGGTCAGGATCAACTGGTCGTCGACCTGAAGTTCAGCGACAACGGCGTCAACTACATCAAGCGCTTTACACTCAAGCGCGGTGAGTACGACCTGACGGTCAGCTACCTGATCGACAACCAGAGCGGTCAGGCCTGGAGCGGCAACCTGTTTGCCCAGCTCAAGCGCGATGCCAGCTCGGATCCGTCATCGAGCACTGCCACCGGTACTGCCACTTACCTGGGTGCAGCCCTGTGGACAAGTGCAGAACCGTACAAAAAAGTGTCGATGAAAGACATTGACAAGGGCAATCTGAAAGAAAATGTGTCTGGTGGTTGGGTAGCCTGGCTGCAGCACTACTTCGTGACGGCCTGGATTCCGAACAAGTCTGACAACAACATCGTTCAGACGCGCAAGGACAGCCAAGGCAACTACATCATCGGTTTCACTGGCCCGACACTGGAAGTCGCTGCAGGTGGTAAAGCCGAAACCAGCACCATGCTGTATGCCGGTCCGAAAATTCAGTCCAAGCTCAAGGAGTTGTCCCCAGGCCTTGAACTGACCGTCGACTACGGCATTCTCTGGTTCATTGCCCAGCCAATTTTCTGGCTGCTGCAACATATCCACAGCCTCCTGGGTAACTGGGGCTGGTCGATCATTGTCCTGACCATGCTGATCAAGGCACTGTTCTTCCCGCTGTCGGCTGCCAGCTATCGTTCGATGGCGCGCATGCGTGCCGTGGCACCCAAGCTTGCTTCGCTGAAAGAACAATTTGGCGATGACCGGCAGAAAATGTCGCAGGCCATGATGGAGCTGTACAAGAAAGAGAAGATCAACCCACTGGGCGGCTGCCTGCCGATCTTGGTGCAGATGCCAGTCTTCCTTTCGCTGTACTGGGTGTTGCTGGAAAGCGTGGAAATGCGCCAGGCACCTTGGATGTTCTGGATTACCGACCTGTCGATCAAGGATCCGTTCTTCATCCTGCCGATCATCATGGGCGCGACCATGTTCATTCAGCAGCGTCTGAACCCAACACCTCCGGATCCGATGCAGGCCAAGGTGATGAAGCTGATGCCAATCATCTTCACCTTCTTCTTCCTGTGGTTCCCTGCAGGTCTGGTGCTGTACTGGGTTGTGAACAACGTGCTGTCCATCACTCAGCAGTGGTACATCACCCGTAGCATCGAAGCGGCTAGCAAGAAAGCTGCTGCATAACGGGTTAGCCAGCTAACCTGTGGATAAACGCCCCCTCGTGGGGCGTTTTGCTATCTGTCGTTTTTGTCGTGAGGCCGTCGATCATGAATACTCCGCGTGAAACCATCGCTGCCATCGCCACCGCCCAAGGGCGCGGAGGGGTAGGGATTGTGCGTATCTCCGGCCCCTTGGCGAGCCAAGCCGGGTTGTTGATCGCTGGCCGGACACTAACCCCACGCTACGCGCATTACGGGCCGTTTCGCGGCGACGATGGCCAGGTCATCGACGAAGGGCTGGCGTTGTACTTCCCTGGACCGAATTCGTTTACCGGTGAAGACGTACTCGAACTCCAGGGGCACGGTGGCCCGGTGGTGCTGGATATGCTCTTGCAGCGTTGCCTGCAGTTGGGCTGCCGACTTGCTCGCCCTGGTGAATTCAGCGAGCGTGCTTTTCTCAACGACAAGCTTGACCTGGCGCAGGCTGAAGCAATTGCCGATCTAATCGAGGCCAGTTCTGCACAAGCGGCACGTAACGCCTTGCGTTCGTTGCAGGGTGAGTTTTCCCGACGTGTGGATAAACTCACCGAGAGGTTGATCAACCTGCGCATCTACGTGGAAGCAGCCATCGACTTCCCTGAAGAGGAAATCGACTTCCTTGCCGATGGCCATGTCTTGAGCATGCTTGATCAGGTACGTGCGGAATTATCCACAGTACTGCGCGAAGCCGGGCAGGGGGCCTTGCTGCGCGATGGCATGAACGTGGTTATTGCCGGGCGCCCCAACGCCGGCAAATCCAGCCTGTTGAACGTGCTCGCCGGTCGCGAGGCAGCCATCGTCACTGATATTGCCGGTACTACCCGGGACATTCTTCGTGAACATATCCACATCGATGGCATGCCGCTGCATGTCATCGATACCGCCGGTTTGCGTGACACCGACGACCATGTGGAAAAGATTGGTGTAGAACGCGCACTGAAAGCCATTGGCGAGGCCGACCGGGTATTGCTGGTGGTGGATAGCACCGCACCTGAAGCCAGCGATCCCTTTGCGCTCTGGCCAGAGTTCCTTGATCTGCGCCCGGATCCCGCCAAGGTCACCCTGATTCGCAACAAAGCAGACCTCAGTGGTGAGCCGATCACCATGACGCACAGCGATGATGGCCATGTCACCATTACCTTGAGTGCCAAGGATACGGACATGGGGCTTGATCTACTGCGCGAACACCTCAAGGCCTGCATGGGTTATGAACAGACCGCCGAGAGCAGCTTCAGCGCTCGCAGGCGCCACCTGGAAGCGCTCCGCCAGGCCAGCGACAACCTTGAACACGGTCGTGCACAGTTGACCCTGGCTGGCGCTGGTGAGCTTTTGGCTGAAGACCTGCGTCAGGCACAACAAGCTCTTGGTGAAATCACCGGTGCATTCAGCTCCGACGACTTGTTGGGCCGAATCTTCTCCAGCTTCTGCATCGGCAAGTAAGCACCTTATCCACAGTCGGCTCAGTTTCGAGCCGACTGCTGCGCGTCATCTCCCGCCTTTCTCTCCCGACACGAATGCATTCACAGGTCACGCCTGAGGGTTTTTCCTGCCCGCGTACTGGCTACCTGTGAATTAAGCCCTGTGGAAAACTCACCTTCAGCTCCGTTGATAACTGGCCTTCAAGGTTGGAGATAACCTGCGCTGTGGGTAACTAGCCATTTGATCCACAGGCTTAAAGCGCTTATCCAGAACGCTCAGACCCACTAGATCACAGGCTTATAAATCGCTGTACATTACGTATTTAAAGGCCTGTAGCACTTTATCCACAGAAAGGTGGCTACATAAGAATAAACATAAAAACAAAGCTTTAATAAATTTCTCTCTTTAATTTCTATTGCCTGCCACTCATCCACAGGCTGGTTAAATTTTGTGCAAAAGGTTCCTTTAGAGGGGGTGAAGTCCCTATACTTGTCGGCTATCCCTTATTTATTCGCGAAACAGGCACGAGGTGCGTGGTGGATTTCCCTTCCCGTTTTGAAGTGATCGTCATCGGCGGCGGCCATGCCGGTACCGAGGCTGCGCTTGCGTCAGCACGCATGGGTGTGAAAACCCTGCTGTTGACCCACAACGTGGAAACCCTCGGTCATATGAGTTGCAACCCGGCCATCGGTGGTATTGGCAAAAGCCACCTGGTCAAGGAAATCGATGCACTCGGTGGCGCAATGGCGCTGGCAACCGACAAGAGTGGTATCCAGTTCCGCGTTCTGAACAACCGCAAAGGTCCGGCAGTACGTGCCACCCGTGCACAGGCAGACCGTGCGATCTACAAGTCGGTAGTGCGCGAGATCCTTGAGAACCAACCCAACCTGTGGATATTCCAGCAGTCGTGCGACGACCTGATCGTCGAGCAGGACCAGGTGCGTGGTGTGGTCACTCAAATGGGCCTGCGTTTCTTCGCCGATGCAGTGGTACTGACCACCGGTACTTTCCTTGGTGGACTTATCCACATCGGTTTGCAGAACTACTCCGGTGGTCGTGCCGGTGATCCACCGTCGATTGCCCTGGCACATCGCCTGCGTGAATTGCCCTTACGGGTTGGTCGTCTGAAAACCGGCACTCCGCCGCGTATCGATGGCCGTTCTGTGGATTTCTCGGTGATGACCGAACAGGCGGGTGACACGCCCACCCCGGTGATGTCGTTCATGGGGTCGCAGCAGATGCACCCGCGCCAGGTCAGTTGCTGGATTACCCACACCAACGCACGCACCCATGAAATCATTGCGTCGAACCTTGATCGTTCGCCAATGTACTCCGGTGTCATCGAGGGTATTGGCCCGCGTTACTGCCCTTCGATCGAAGACAAGATTCACCGCTTTGCGGACAAGGAGAGCCATCAGGTCTTTATCGAACCTGAAGGCCTGACGACACACGAGCTGTATCCGAACGGGATATCCACATCCCTGCCATTCGACGTGCAACTGCAGATCGTTCGCTCGATCCGCGGCATGGAGAATGCGCACATCGTTCGTCCGGGTTATGCCATCGAGTACGATTACTTCGATCCGCGAGATCTCAAGTACAGCCTTGAAACCAAAGTGATTGGCGGCCTGTTCTTTGCTGGCCAGATCAACGGCACCACCGGCTACGAAGAAGCCGGTGCACAAGGATTGCTGGCCGGGACCAACGCCGCGTTGCGTGCACAGGGCCGTGAAAGCTGGTGCCCGCGCCGCGATGAAGCGTACATCGGTGTGTTGGTCGACGACCTGATCACCCTCGGTACTCAAGAGCCGTACCGCATGTTCACTTCTCGGGCCGAGTACCGGTTGATCCTGCGTGAAGACAACGCTGACCTGCGTCTGACCGAAAAAGGTCGCGAACTGGGCCTGGTCGACGACGCCCGTTGGGCGGCCTTTACCGCTAAACGCGAAGGTATCGAGCGCGAAGAACAACGTTTGAAAAGCACCTGGGTACGCCCTGGTACGGCGCAAGGCCAAGCCATTGCAGAGAAATTCGGTACGCCGCTGAGCCATGAGTACAACCTGCTCAACCTGCTCACCCGTCCGGAAATCGATTACGCCGGTTTGATCGAAGTGACCGGTAGCGAAGGCATTGATCCACAAGTTGCCGAGCAGGTCGAAATCAAGACCAAGTACGCCGGCTACATCGATCGCCAGCAGGAAGAAATTGCTCGTCTGCGTGCCAGCGAAGATACCCGTCTGCCCGAGGATATCGACTACACGAACATTTCCGGGCTTTCCAAGGAAATTCAGAGCAAACTCAGCCAGACTCGTCCGGAAACATTGGGTCAGGCTTCCCGTATCCCTGGCGTAACCCCGGCAGCAATTTCACTCTTGCTGATTCACCTGAAAAAACGCGGCGCAGGCCGTGAGTTGGAGCAAAGCGCTTGAGTTCCATGGTCACCCCTCAACATGCCGAAGAGTTGTCCACAGGCGCCCGCGAACTGGGCGTCGAGTTGAGTGCCAGCCAGCAGGAGCAACTGCTGGCGTACCTGGCACTGCTGATCAAGTGGAACAAGGCGTATAACCTGACCGCTGTGCGTAACCCGGACGAGATGGTTTCCCGTCATTTGCTCGACAGCCTGAGTGTAATGCCGTTTATCCACAGCGAGCGTTGGCTTGACGTCGGCAGCGGCGGTGGCATGCCCGGTATTCCATTGGCTATCCTGCATCCGGAAAAGCAGGTCACGGTGCTCGACAGCAATGGCAAGAAAACCCGCTTCCTGACTCAGGTAAAGCTGGAATTGAAACTGGATAACCTGCAAGTTATCCACAATCGGGTTGAGGCGTTCCAGCCGGAGCGCCCTTTCACCGGAATCATTTCGCGTGCTTTCAGCAGCATGGAAAACTTCACTAACTGGACGCGGCACCTGGGGGATACCCAGACGCAGTGGCTGGCAATGAAAGGGCTGCATCCAGCTGATGAGCTGGTAGCATTGCCGGCAGATTTCAAAGTGGATAGCGAGCAGGCCTTGACCGTACCGGGTTGCCAAGGCCAGCGCCATCTGCTGATACTGCGCCGCACGGCATGACTGGGAACACAAGCAAGAATGGCTAAGGTATTCGCAATCGCGAACCAGAAGGGTGGTGTGGGTAAGACCACCACCTGTATCAATCTCGCAGCATCGCTGGTGGCGACCAAGCGCCGCGTGCTGCTGATCGATCTCGATCCACAGGGCAACGCCACCATGGGCAGTGGTGTGGATAAACACGTCCTGGAACATTCGGTCTATGACCTGTTGATCGGTGAATGCGATCTGGCCCAGGCCATGCGCTTCTCCGAGCACGGTGGTTATCAACTGCTGCCGGCCAACCGTGACCTGACCGCCGCCGAGGTGGTGTTGCTGGAAATGCAGATGAAGGAGAGTCGTCTGCGTACCGCGCTGGCGCCGATCCGTGAAAGCTACGACTACATCCTCATCGATTGCCCGCCGTCGCTGTCGATGTTGACCCTCAACGCCTTGGTCGCGTCCGATGGCGTGATCATTCCGATGCAATGTGAATACTTTGCGCTGGAAGGTTTGAGTGACCTTGTGGATAACATCAAGCGGATTGCCGAGCGGCTTAATCCACAGCTGAAGATCGAAGGCTTGCTGCGGACCATGTACGACCCGCGCCTGAGCCTGATCAATGATGTATCGGCGCAGCTCAAGGAGCATTTCGGTGATCAGCTGTACGACACCGTGATCCCGCGCAACATTCGCCTGGCCGAGGCACCAAGCTTCGGCATGCCGGCGCTGGCCTATGACAAGCAATCGCGCGGTGCCTTGGCCTACCTGGCCCTGGCCGGTGAGATGGTGCGTCGCCAGCGTCGTCAATCTCGCACTGCACAAGCAACTTAAGGAATCCGTATGGCCGTTAAGAAACGAGGTCTCGGACGTGGGTTGGATGCACTGCTGAGTGGTCCGACTGTCAGCGCGCTCGAAGAGCAGGCTGTCAAGGTCGATCAGAAAGAACTGCAACACCTGCCGCTCGACCTGATCGAGCGCGGGAAGTACCAACCTCGCCGCGACATGGATCCGCAGGCGTTGGAGGAATTGGCGCACTCGATCCGTAGCCAGGGTGTCATGCAGCCGATCGTGGTTCGTCCGATCGCTGACAATCGCTACGAAATCATTGCGGGTGAGCGCCGCTGGCGCGCCAGTCAGCAGGCCGGCATGGATACTATTCCGGCAATGGTGCGTGATGTGCCCGATGAGGCGGCCATCGCGATGGCGCTGATCGAGAACATCCAGCGCGAGGACCTCAACCCGGTGGAAGAGGCGATTGCCCTGCAACGGCTGCAGCATGAGTTCCAGCTGACCCAGCAGCAGGTTGCCGATGCCGTGGGCAAGTCGCGGGTTACCGTGGCCAACCTGTTGCGCTTGATCACCCTGCCGGAAGTCATCAAGACCATGCTCTCCCATGGCGATCTGGAAATGGGCCATGCACGTGCATTGCTCGGATTGCCGGATGAGCAACAGGTTGATGGGGCGCGACATGTTGTCGCACGTGGATTGACGGTGCGCCAGACTGAAGCACTGGTCCGTCAGTGGCTCAATGGCAAGCCTGAACCGGTCGAACCGGCCAAGCCTGATCCGGACATCGCACGCCTTGAACAGCGGCTCGCAGAGCGGCTGGGCTCGGCTGTCCAGATCCGTCATGGGAACAAGGGCAAAGGCCAGTTGGTGATTCGTTATAACTCGCTGGATGAGTTGCAGGGCGTCCTTGCTCACATCCGCTGAAACAATTCCTGTTGTAGCGCACAGTCGGAAATCACTACCCAGCAGTTGAATAGGGGTTAAACCGCCCCTATACTCTGCGCGCATTTTGTCGGCACAAATTATGCCAAGTCAGAGTTGACGGGTTGGCCGACTTTTGAGGAGCAGTTGTGATGGAAACCCGCACGCCAAACCGCTTGCCTTTCCATCGCTGGGCGGTTTTTCCGGTACTGCTGGCTCAGTGTGTCGTGTTTCTGTTGGCAGCCTTGGCGTTGTGGCAGTGGCGCGGGGCAGTCGACGGATATTCAGGCCTCTGCGGAGGGCTGATTGCCTGGCTACCGAATGTGTACTTTGCTTGGAAGGCTTTTCGGTTTACCGGAGCCAGGGCAGCGCAGGCCATCGTCAAGTCGTTTTACGCTGGCGAGGCAGGCAAATTGATTTTGACGGCAGTGCTGTTCGCGCTGACGTTTGCAGGAGTGAAGCCATTGGCGCCATTAGCAGTATTCGGCGTCTTTCTGCTGACCCAGTTGGTCAGCTGGTTCGCGCCCCTGCTAGTGAAAACAAGACTTTCGAGACCTTAGGGCGTTTGAGGCAAACATGGCAGCAGAAACCGCTTCGGGCTATATCCAGCACCACTTGCAGAACTTGACCTACGGTCAACTACCAGACGGCGGTTGGGGTTTTGCCCATTCCGCAGCAGAAGCCAAAGCAATGGGCTTCTGGGCGTTCCACGTGGACACCCTGGGTTGGTCCTTTGCGCTGGGTCTGATCTTCATTCTCCTGTTCCGCATGGCGGCCCGGAAAGCAACTTCCGGTCAACCTGGCGGCCTGCAGAACTTCGTTGAAGTGCTGGTGGAGTTCGTCAACGGTTCGGTCAAGGACAGTTTCCACGGTCGTAGCCCGGTTATCGCACCGCTGGCGCTGACCATCTTCGTCTGGGTCTTCCTGATGAACGCCATCGACCTGGTACCGGTCGACTGGATTCCTCAACTGGCCATGCTGATTTCCGGCGACAAGCACATTCCTTTCCGTGCAGTCTCCACGACTGACCCGAACGCTACCCTGGCCATGGCCTTCTGCGTGTTCGCGTTGATCATTTTCTACAGCATCAAGGTCAAGGGCATCGGCGGTTTCCTCGGCGAACTGACCCTGCATCCGTTCGGCAGCAAGAACATCTTCGTTCAGATCCTGCTGATTCCGGTGAACTTCCTGCTGGAATTTGTGACCCTGATCGCCAAGCCAATCTCCCTGGCACTGCGTCTTTTCGGCAACATGTACGCCGGCGAGCTGGTGTTCATCCTGATTGCCGTGATGTTCGGTGCTGGTCTGCTCTGGCTCAGCGGCCTGGGCGTGGTGCTGCAGTGGGCGTGGGCGGTGTTCCACATCCTGATCATCACCCTGCAAGCGTTCATCTTCATGATGCTTACCATCGTCTACCTGTCGATGGCTCACGAAGATAACCATTAAGACCGCCTGGCGTGTCTGAAGACCCTTTCGCCGGTACGGGCAAGGGTCGCAAAAGGTCCGCAAGGGCAGCTGTACAAAACGATTTTGCTTTACCGCTTCAAACTAAAAAACCTAACCAATACGACGTAAAAGTCGGGAGGAAAGATGGAAACTGTAGTTGGTCTTACCGCTATTGCTGTTGCTCTGCTGATCGGCCTGGGTGCACTGGGTACCGCCATTGGTTTCGGCCTGCTGGGCGGCAAGTTCCTGGAAGGCGCTGCTCGCCAGCCAGAGATGGTTCCAATGCTGCAAGTTAAAATGTTCATCGTTGCCGGTCTGCTCGACGCCGTAACCATGATCGGTGTTGGTATCGCTCTGTTCTTCACCTTCGCTAATCCCTTCGTTGGTCAAATCGCCGGCTAATCACTCGAATTTTCGAGTGGTTTTGTGTGATGGACAAAGAACGAGCGAGGTGTTGGCGTGAACATTAATGCAACCCTGATTGGCCAGTCCGTTGCGTTCTTCATCTTTGTGCTGTTCTGCATGAAGTTCGTGTGGCCTCCGGTCATCGCGGCATTGCAAGAACGTCAGAAGAAGATCGCGGATGGACTGGACGCTGCCAGCCGAGCAGCTCGCGACCTGGAGCTGGCCCAAGATAAAGTGGGTCAGCAACTGCGCGAAGCGAAAGCTCAGGCAGCCGAAATCATTGAGCAAGCCAAGAAGCGCGGTGCTCAGATCGTCGAGGAAGCCCGTGATCAGGCCCGCGTCGAAGCTGACCGTGTGAAGGCTCAGGCTCAGGCCGAGATCGAACAGGAACTTAACGGTGTCAAAGACGCGCTGCGCGCCCAACTGGGTAGCCTGGCCGTTAACGGCGCTGAGAAGATCCTTGGTGCCACAATCGATCAAAACGCGCATGCGGAGCTGGTTAACAAACTGGCCGCTGAAATTTAAGCGAGGGCGATCATGGCAGAATTGACCACGTTGGCCCGACCTTACGCTAAGGCTGCCTTTGAGCATGCCCAGGCCCATCAGCAACTGGCCAATTGGTCAGCCATGCTCGGCCTGGCTGCTGCGGTGTCGCAAGACGGCACCATGCAGCGCCTGCTCAAGGCCCCGCGACTGACGAGCGCAGAAAAGGCCGCCACTTTTATTGAAGTGTGCGGTGACAAGTTTGATGCCCAGGCACAGAATTTCATTCATGTTGCCGCGGAAAACGACCGTCTCTTGCTGTTGCCGGAGATTTCGTCGCTGTTCGAGCTGTACAAGGCCGAGCAGGAAAAATCCGTGGACGTGGAAGTCACTAGTGCTTTTGCGTTGAACCAAGAACAGCAAGACAAACTCGCCAAGGTTCTCAGTGCACGGCTCAGCCGGGAAGTGCGACTGCACGCTGTGGAGGATACCTCCCTCATAGGTGGTGTCGTGATCCGCGCCGGCGACCTGGTAATCGATGGCTCGATTCGCGGCAAAATCGCGAAACTGGCCGAAGCATTGAAATCTTGAGTTTGAAGGGGCAGCAGAGCAATGCAGCAACTCAATCCTTCCGAAATTAGTGAAATCATTAAGGGTCGCATCGAGAAACTCGATGTCGCCTCTCAAGCCCGCAACGAAGGTACTGTCGTCAGCGTTTCTGACGGTATCGTGCGGATCCACGGTCTGGCCGACGTTATGTACGGCGAAATGATCGAGTTTCCGGGCGGCGTCTACGGTATGGCCCTCAACCTGGAGCAAGACTCCGTTGGTGCGGTAGTACTGGGCGCATATACCTCCCTTGCCGAAGGCATGAGTGCCAAGTGCACCGGCCGCATCCTGGAAGTTCCGGTTGGTAAGGAACTGCTGGGTCGCGTAGTCGACGCACTGGGTAACCCAATCGACGGTAAAGGCCCACTGAACAACACCGAGACCGATGCGGTCGAGAAAGTTGCTCCGGGCGTTATCTGGCGTAAATCGGTAGACCAGCCTGTACAGACTGGCTACAAATCCGTCGACGCCATGATTCCAGTCGGCCGTGGCCAGCGTGAGCTGATCATCGGTGACCGTCAGATCGGTAAAACCGCCATGGCGGTTGACGCGATCATCAACCAGAAAAACAGTGGCATCTTCTGCGTCTACGTCGCCGTTGGTCAGAAACAATCGACCATCGCCAACGTTGTTCGCAAGCTGGAAGAAAACGGCGCTCTGGCTAACACCATCGTTGTTGCCGCCAGTGCTTCGGAATCCGCCGCACTGCAATTCCTGGCGCCATACGCCGGTTGCACCATGGGCGAGTTCTTCCGTGACCGCGGTGAAGACGCGCTGATCGTTTACGATGACCTGTCCAAGCAAGCTGTTGCTTACCGTCAGATCTCCCTGCTGCTGCGTCGTCCACCAGGACGTGAAGCGTACCCAGGTGACGTGTTCTATCTCCACTCCCGTCTGCTGGAGCGTGCATCGCGCGTTTCCGAAGAGTACGTCGAGAAGTTCACCAACGGTGCAGTAACTGGCAAAACCGGTTCCTTGACCGCTCTGCCGATCATCGAAACCCAGGCTGGCGACGTTTCCGCGTTCGTTCCGACCAACGTGATCTCGATCACCGACGGTCAGATCTTCCTGGAATCGGCCATGTTCAACTCGGGCATCCGCCCTGCAGTTAACGCCGGTGTTTCGGTATCCCGTGTAGGTGGTGCCGCTCAGACCAAGATCATCAAGAAGCTGTCCGGTGGTATCCGTACCGCTCTGGCTCAGTACCGTGAACTGGCTGCATTTGCCCAGTTCGCTTCTGACCTGGACGAAGCCACCCGTAAGCAACTCGAGCACGGTCAACGTGTTACCGAGCTGATGAAGCAGAAGCAATACGCGCCAATGTCCATCGCTGACATGTCGCTGTCGCTGTATGCCGCTGAGCGTGGGTTCCTGGTCGACGTTGAAATCGCCAAGATCGGTAGCTTCGAACAAGCGCTGATTGCTTACTTCAACCGTGATCACGCCGAACTGATGGCGAAGATCAACGTGAAGGGTGACTTCAACGACGAAATCGACGCTGGCATCAAAGCCGGTATCGAGAAGTTCAAGGCCACCCAAACCTGGTAAGCCGCAGCGGGGGCTTTGCAGCCCCCGCTTGCTAACCTGATAGGTGTTACATGGCAGGCGCAAAAGAGATTCGCAGTAAGATTGCGAGCATCAAAAGCACGCAAAAAATTACCAGCGCCATGGAAAAAGTGGCGGTCAGCAAGATGCGCAGGGCTCAACTGCGTATGGCTGCTAGCCGTCCTTACGCGGAGCGCATCCGCCAGGTGATTGGTCATCTGGCCAACGCCAACCCGGAATACCGCCACCCGTTCATGATCGATCGCGCCATCAAGCGTGTCGGTTATATCGTGGTGAGCAGTGACCGTGGTCTGTGCGGCGGCTTGAACACCAACCTGTTCAAGGCCCTGGTCAAGGACATGTCGGCAAACCGCGAACAAGGCGTCGAGATCGACCTGTGCGTGATCGGCAGCAAAGGTGCGGCATTCTTCCGTAACTTCGGCGGTAACGTCGTTGCTGCAATCAGCCACTTGGGCGAAGAGCCATCGATCAACGATCTGATTGGTAGCGTCAAAGTCATGCTGGACGCATACCTGGAAGGTCGTATCGATCGCCTGTCCGTGGTGTCGAACAAGTTCATCAATACCATGACGCAAAAACCAACGGTCGAGCAGTTGATTCCGTTGGTCGCAACCCCGGATCAAGAACTCAAGCACCACTGGGACTACCTCTACGAACCCGATGCCAAAGAGCTGCTGGACGGCCTGATGGTGCGTTACGTGGAGTCGCAGGTCTACCAGTCGGTAGTCGAGAACAACGCGGCTGAACAAGCTGCGCGGATGATCGCAATGAAAAACGCCACCGACAACGCCGGCGACCTGATCAGCGATTTGCAGCTGATCTACAACAAGGCACGTCAGGCTGCGATCACCCAAGAGATCTCGGAAATCGTCGGCGGCGCTGCCGCGGTTTAACGGTTCAAATATTCAGAGGATCCAGCTATGAGTAGCGGACGTATCGTTCAAATCATCGGCGCCGTCATTGACGTGGAATTCCCACGTGACAGCGTACCGAGTGTCTATAACGCGCTGAAAGTACAGGGCGCGGAAACTACTCTGGAAGTTCAGCAGCAGCTGGGCGACGGCGTAGTACGTACCATTGCGATGGGCTCGACCGAAGGCTTGAAGCGCGGTCTGGACGTCGTTGACACCAAGGCAGCCATCTCCGTTCCAGTCGGTAAAGCGACTCTGGGCCGTATCATGGACGTCCTGGGCAACCCAATCGACGAAGCCGGTCCGATCGGCGAAGAAGAGCGTTGGGGCATTCACCGTGCCGCGCCTTCCTTCGCAGAACAGGCTGGTGGCAACGACCTGCTCGAAACCGGTATCAAGGTTATCGACCTGGTTTGCCCGTTCGCCAAGGGTGGTAAGGTTGGTCTGTTCGGTGGTGCCGGTGTAGGCAAAACCGTAAACATGATGGAACTGATCCGTAACATCGCCATCGAGCACAGCGGTTTCTCCGTGTTCGCCGGTGTGGGTGAGCGTACTCGTGAGGGTAACGACTTCTACCACGAGATGAAGGATTCCAACGTACTGGACAAGGTTGCTCTGGTATACGGCCAAATGAACGAGCCACCAGGAAACCGTCTGCGCGTAGCGCTGACCGGCCTGACCATGGCTGAGAAGTTCCGTGACGAAGGTAACGACGTTCTGCTGTTCGTCGACAACATCTATCGTTACACCCTGGCCGGTACCGAAGTATCCGCACTGCTGGGCCGTATGCCTTCGGCAGTAGGTTACCAGCCGACCCTGGCTGAAGAGATGGGCGTGCTGCAAGAGCGCATCACTTCGACCAAGCAAGGTTCGATCACCTCGATCCAGGCCGTATACGTACCTGCGGACGACCTGACTGACCCGTCGCCAGCGACCACCTTCGCCCACTTGGACGCCACCGTGGTACTGTCCCGTGACATCGCCTCCCTGGGTATCTACCCAGCGGTCGATCCACTGGACTCGACTTCGCGTCAGCTGGACCCTCTGGTCATCGGCACCGAGCACTACGAAACCGCTCGCGGTGTTCAGTACGTGCTGCAGCGCTACAAAGAGCTGAAGGACATCATTGCCATTCTGGGTATGGACGAACTGTCCGAATCCGACAAGCAACTGGTATCCCGTGCTCGTAAGATCCAGCGCTTCCTGTCCCAGCCGTTCTTCGTGGCTGAAGTCTTCACCGGTGCTTCGGGTAAATACGTTTCCCTGAAAGACACCATTGCTGGCTTCAAAGGCATCCTCAACGGTGACTACGACCACCTGCCAGAACAAGCGTTCTACATGGTCGGCAGCATCGAAGAAGCGATCGAGAAAGCCAAGAAACTGTAATCCCGGCGCCCCGAAAGGGGCGCTAATCAGGTTGAGGCAAGCAGATGGCTATGACAGTCCATTGCGATATCGTCAGCGCGGAAGGAGAAATTTTCTCCGGTCTGGTCGAGATGGTGGTTGCGCACGGCAACCTGGGTGATATCGGTATCGCTCCAGGCCACGCCCCGCTGATCACTGATCTGAAGCCGGGTCCGATCACGCTGACCAAGCAGGGTGGCGACAAGGAGGTGTTCTACATCTCCGGTGGTTTCCTCGAGGTCCAGCCGAACATGGTCAAGGTGCTTGCCGATACTGTGCAACGCGCTAGCGACCTGGATGAAGCCTCCGCTCAGGAAGCCGTCAAGGCTGCTGAAAAGGCCCTGCACGAAAAAGGCGCGGAGTTCGACTACGGTTCCGCCGCTGCACGTCTGGCCGAAGCCGCAGCCCAGCTGCGCACCGTCCAGCAGATCCGCAAGAAGTTCGGCGGTTAAGCCAAGCTTCTGTAGTGCGATTGAGTTAAAGGGTAGCCTCGGCTACCCTTTTTCTTTTTCTGTAACTCCTTCTTTTTGGTCACAGTCGCTGACCACCCAGGATTGGTAGCCAGTCATGTCTCTCGATATCGTTATTCTCGCCGCGGGCCAAGGCACACGCATGCGTTCAGCCTTGCCCAAGGTGCTGCACCCGGTTGCGGGCAACTCCATGCTTGGCCATGTTATCCACAGCGCCCGGCAACTTCAGCCACAGGGTATGCATGTGGTAATCGGGCATGGCGCGGAAGTGGTTCGTGAGCGTTTGGCTGCCGACGATCTGAATTTTGTACTGCAGGACAAACAACTGGGCACAGGCCATGCTGTCGCACAGGCGCTGCCACACCTGACGGCCGATACCGTGCTGATCCTTTACGGTGATGTGCCGCTGATCGAAGTCGACACCCTCAAGCGGTTGCTGGCCAAGGTTACTGCGCAGCAACTGGGCTTGCTGACCGTTACGCTGAACGACCCGACAGGCTATGGCCGTATCGTGCGTGATGCACAGGGCCAGGTGGCGGCAATCGTCGAGCACAAGGATGCCAGCGAAGCACAGCGGGCGATCAAGGAAGGCAACACCGGTATCCTCGCTGTCCCGGGGGCGCGTTTGGCTGAGTGGCTTGGCCGGCTGTCTAACAACAATGTGCAGGGTGAGTACTACCTCACCGACGTGATCGCCATGGCCGTTGCGGATGGCCTGGTGGTTGCCACCGAGCAACCGCACGACCCGATGGAAGTGCAAGGCGCCAACGACCGTCGCCAACTGGCTGAGCTGGAGCGTCATTATCAGTTGCGTGAGGCACGTCGGCTCATGGCGCTGGGCGTCACCCTGCGTGATCCGGCGCGTTTCGATGTACGTGGCGAGGTTACCGTTGGTCGTGATGTGCTGATCGACATCAACGTGGTCCTGGAAGGTCGTGTCGAGATCGAAGACGACGTGGTGATCGGTCCTAATTGTGTGATCAAGGACAGCACCCTGCGCAAAGGCGTGGTGGTCAAGGCCAACAGCCATATCGAAGGTGCCATCATGGGCGAGGGCAGCGACGCCGGCCCATTCGCGCGTCTGCGCCCTGGCAGCGTGCTGGAAGCACGAGCCCATGTGGGTAACTTTGTCGAGTTGAAGAATGCTCACCTGGGCGAGGGTGCCAAAGCCGGTCACCTGACCTACTTGGGCGACGCGGAAGTCGGCGCACGGACCAACATTGGCGCAGGCACCATCACCTGCAACTATGACGGTGCGAACAAGTTCAAGACGGTGTTGGGTGAGGATGTCTTCATCGGTTCCAACAACTCCCTGGTTGCGCCTGTGGATATCCTTTCTGGCGCTACAACGGCAGCCGGTTCGACCATTACGCAGAATGTTGATACGGCTCAGTTAGCCGTTGGTCGGGCACGTCAGCGCAACATCGATGGCTGGAAGCGGCCAGAGAAGATCAAGAAGAACTGACGTTATCCACATGTGAATAAAAGAGCCGACTGGATTGTGTATAAGTCGGCTTTTTTTATGCCAGACGCTCTAAGCCGGGATTTGTGGACAAAAGCGTCAGTCATGTCTAGTTATGCACAGGCAAAAACATGCGCATCGTCCTTGACGAAGTGAAAGCTTTAGGTTTTGATTGGCTTCATTAACTTACGAAACGAAACTTAAAGCCAAAATGTCGAAACGAAACACTCCACAACGACGGCACAACATCCTCGCGCTGCTGAATGAGCTGGGCGAGGTCAGTGTCGATGCGTTGGCCAAACGTTTCGAGACCTCGGAAGTCACTATCCGCAAAGACCTGGCGGCTCTTGAGGCCAATGGTCTGTTGCTGCGTCGTTACGGCGGCGCGGTCACGCTGCCTCAGGAACTGATTGCCGATCAGGCACAGCCGGTGTCTGCCTATAAACAGGCCATTGCCCGCGCTGCAGTGGGCAGGATTCGTGAGCATGCGCGAATCATCATCGACAGTGGCAGTACGACCGCCGCCATGATCCCTGAGCTTGGCCAGCAGCCGGGCCTGGTGGTGATGACCAATTCGTTGAATGTCGCCCGCGCCCTTAGCGAGCTTGAGCATGAACCGGTGCTGTTGATGACCGGCGGTACCTGGGATCCGCATTCCGAATCCTTCCAGGGCCAGGTCGCCGAGCAGGTACTACGCTCTTACGATTTCGACCAGTTGTTCATTGGCGCCGATGGCATCGACCTGGTGCGTGGCACCACCACATTCAATGAGTTGCTGGGGTTGAGCCGGGTCATGGCCGAGGTCGCGCGGGAAGTGATTGTCATGGTCGAGTCGGACAAGGTCGGTCGCAAGATCCCCAATCTCGAGCTGCCCTGGAGCAGCGTCAATACCCTGATTACTGATGAGCGCCTGCCCCAAGCGGCACGTGAACAGATTGAAGCCCGCGGCGTAAACGTTATCTGCGCCGCAATCAGCTAGGAGTAGTTTCTATGTGTGGAATCGTTGGCGCCGTCGCTGAACGTAACATCACCACTATCCTCATCGAAGGCCTCAAGCGCCTGGAGTACCGGGGCTATGACAGCGCCGGCCTGGCCGTCTACAGCGCGCAAGGCGTCCTGGAGCGCCGTCGTCGTATTGGCAAGGTCAGTGAGCTGGAAGCTGCCGTTGCCGCCGAACCGCTGTCGGGCCTGCTGGGTATCGCCCATACCCGTTGGGCAACCCACGGTGCGCCCAGCGAGCGCAATGCACACCCTCATTTCTCTGGCCACGACCTGGCGGTGGTGCATAACGGCATCATTGAGAACCATGAGGAGCTGCGCGAGCAGCTCAAGAGCCTGGGTTATGTGTTCAGCTCGGAAACCGATACCGAGGTGATCGTTCACCTGCTGCATCACACCCTCAAGACCCAGCCGGACCTGACTGAAGCGCTCAAGGTGGCGGTCAAGCAACTGCACGGTGCCTATGGCCTGGCCGTTATCAGTGCCAAACAACCGGATCGCCTCGTCGCTGCGCGTAGCGGCAGCCCGCTGGTGATTGGCCTGGGCCATGGGGAGAACTTCCTGGCGTCCGACCAGTTGGCCCTGCGCCAGGTCACCGACCGTTTCATGTACCTGGAAGAGGGTGATATCGCCGAGATTCGCCGCGACAAGGTCAGTATCTGGAACCAGGCCGGCCAAGCTGTTCAGCGTGAAGCGGTGCAGTACCACGAAGGTGCAGAAGCGGCTGACAAGGGTGAATACCGCCACTTCATGCTCAAGGAAATCCACGAGCAACCTACCGTGGTTCAGCGCACGCTGGAGGGTCGTCTGGGCACTGATCATGTGCTGGTACAGGCCTTTGGCCCGCAAGCCGCCGAGCTGTTTGCCAAGGTTCGCAATGTGCAGATCGTTGCCTGTGGCACCAGTTACCATGCGGGTATGGTTGCGCGCTACTGGTTGGAAGAACTGGCCGGTATTCCGTGCCAGGTCGAAGTGGCCAGCGAGTTCCGCTACCGCAAGGTGGTTGTGCAGCCCGACACCCTGTTCGTTTCGATCTCCCAGTCTGGTGAAACAGCAGACACCCTGGCAGCGCTGCGCAATGCCAAGGAGCTGGGCTTCCTGGCCAGCCTGGCCATTTGCAACGTCGGGATCAGTTCGCTGGTACGTGAATCGGACCTGACCCTGTTGACCCTGGCCGGCCCGGAAATCGGTGTGGCCTCGACCAAGGCGTTCACCACCCAACTGGTTTCGTTGATGCTGCTGACCCTGGCCCTGGGCCAAGTGCGTGGCACCTTGGGAGCGGGCGTTGAGGCCGATCTGGTCGAGCAATTGCGCCGCCTGCCGGTTCGCCTGGGCGAAGCGTTGGCGATGGATGCCACCATCGAGAAAATCTCGGAGCTGTTCGCCGACAAGCACCACACCTTGTTCCTTGGTCGTGGTGCGCAGTTCCCGGTGGCGATGGAGGGGGCGCTCAAGCTCAAGGAGATCTCCTATATCCACGCCGAAGCTTACCCGGCTGGTGAGCTCAAGCACGGCCCGCTGGCGCTGGTGGACAACGACATGCCGGTGGTCACCGTGGCGCCGAACAACGAGCTGCTGGAAAAGCTCAAGTCCAACCTGCAGGAAGTGCGCGCCCGTGGTGGTCAACTGGTCGTCTTTGCTGATGAGCAAGCCAGCATGAGCAATGGTGAAGGGACTCACGTGATCGCGATGCCGCACATCGCAGATGCCCTGGCGCCGATTCTCTACACCATTCCGCTGCAGTTGCTGTCGTACTACGTTGCCGTGCTCAAAGGCACCGACGTTGACCAGCCACGCAACCTCGCCAAGTCGGTGACCGTGGAGTAAGGCTGCTGTTGAGGCGAGCGCGTTGTGTGGGATGCAAATAAAGGTTCATCCGTACAAATAAAGTGTCATCCTTATAAATAAAGTTTCATCCTGAGCCTGCATCCGCTATGTTGATGTCATCGACACAGCGGGGGCAGGCTTTCTCATGTCTGGAACATTCAAGGGGCTGACCCAGGCCCAGATCGATAGAAGGCTCAAGGACGGGCGTGGCCAAGGCCAGGGATCAGACTACAAGCCGTTCATCTACACCAGGGACGTGTCCTCGCTGGGTCGCTCCCACCGCCTGCCTGGCAGCAAGACTCGGCGCCTGCACCATCTTCTATCCGATCTTGAGCTGGCCATCTTCCTGACCTTGGATCGGTCTCCCCATGTCACCGATATTCGTGAACAGTTCCCGATGCGAGTCGAAGATACGGTGCGCATCGCCGAGGAGCTTGGCCTGCCCCACGGGCGTTACAAGGGCACCCCGCAGGTACTGACCAGCGACTTCTTGGTGGACTTCGAAGATCCTCAGCGCCCGAGCATCGCGATTCAGGCCAAGTACAGTACCGACCTGCAGAAGCCTGAAGTTATCGAGAGGCTTGAGCTTGAAAGGCGCTACTGGCAGGAAAAAGGTATTCCCTGGGGTATCGTCACGGAGCGCGAGGTATCCAAGGTGGCATTTGCCAATATCCAATGGCTCTATCCTGCCCATGCTGAAGACGACATCGCTCAGGACGATCTCGCCCATTATCAGCAGCTGTTTCTGCTCGAGTTTCAGCGTCACCCAGACCGGAAGCTGACCGCTATTGCCCAAGGACTGGATACCTCCGGCCAGCTGGAGGCCGGTCAGGCGCTCTATTGGCTACGCCAGTTGCTGGCCCGGCACTGTTTCCTTTTCGATCTTGACACTCCTTACCGGGAGCTGAAGCCGAAAGACCTGGTTGCCAACCCTCATCAAATGCATCAGGAGCTGAGCAGTGTTGCCCGTTAATCAGGTGTTCCGGATGGGGGAACTGCGAAAGCGCCTGCTTTGGTCCGGTACCGAGCAGGCAATCTGGATCGATATCGATTCGGACACGGCGTTGCCCGAACCGATATCGATTGCAGAGCTGGAGCGTCTGCTCATGGAGCGGGAGCTGGAGAGCATTGCCGATCCCTTCGAGGAAACAGTCCTACGGGAGGTGGAGGAAGGTTCTCTTGATCAGCAGAAGCGTGATGAAGCTTGGGCAATGCTGGCGGATTTTGTGCACGATCCCCAGCTTTTCGTGCGGCACCCCAGAGGGCTCATTGTCAGAGGCATCATGGAGCGCCATGGTGTCACCAATCAGACGGTGTATAGGTTACTGAGGCGCTACTGGCAGCGGGGCATGTGTAGGAATGCCCTCTTGCCGGACTATGTCAACTCGGGCGCCCGTGGCAAGCGCAGAAAGCCGAACCAGGCCAAGCTGGGCAGGCCCAGAGTGGTGATGGAGGGGAAAGGAAGCAATGTCACGCCGGACATCGAGCGCATTTTTCGCCGGGTCATCGAGGAACGCTTGCTCAAGGAAAAGCATCCGTCCATTCCTGATGCCTACGCCTCCGGGCTGAACTTGCTCCGTGCTGTTCTGCCGGAGCTGCCGACCTCCGAACTGCCTACATTGGGGCAGTTCCGTTACTTCTATGGGCGCGAATATCACTTCACCGACACCTTGCCACGCAGGGTGTCCGCAGTGGATTTTGCCAAGGACTTCCGACCGCTCAGCAGTACATCGACGACCGAGGCACTGGGGCCCGGATACCGCTACCAGATAGATGCCACCATCGCCGATATCTATCTGGTTTCAGAACATGATCGCAGCCTTATCGTCGGCAGGCCTGTCGTTTACATGGTGATCGACGTGTTCAGCCGCATGGTCGTTGGTATGTACGTCGGATTCGAGGGGCCTTCCTGGGTCAGTGCCATGGTGGCATTGGCCAACACGGTCGCCGACAAGGTTGAGTATTGCCGCCAGTATGGAGTGGAGATCGATGCCAGCGACTGGCCGGTCAAAGGCTTGCCGGATGTGGTGCTGGCCGATAAGGGCGAACTGAATGGCACCAAGGTGGAAGCATTTTCCCAAGCCTTCGGCGTTCGCATCGAGAATGCACCGGCCAGGCGAGGAGATGCCAAGGGGATCGTCGAGCGTTATTTCCGGACGGTGCAGGAGCGTTTCAAGCCCTATGCCAGCGGTGTGGTCGAGCACACCACCAGCCGGAAGCGGGGTGGCCACGACTACAGGCTTGATGCCAGTCTGACCTTGCCCGAGTTCACCCAGATCATCATTGCCGGCATCCTCTACCACAACAACTTTCACACCTTGAGCAAATACGACAGGACCTCTGGTATGCCGGGCGATCTGCCAGCCATCCCGGTCATGCTGTGGAACTGGGGCTTGGCCAACCTGACCGGCCGGTTACGTACTGCGCCCGAGGAGCTGGTGCGGATCAATCTTTTGCCCCATGAGTCGGCCACGGTTTCGGAGCTGGGAATCAGGCTGTTCGGCTGCTTCTACACCTGCCAGGAAGCAATCAGGGAGGGTTGGTTTCACCGAGGCCAGGGGCGCCGGCCGACAGGGGTAACGGTCGCATACGATCCGCGTAGCGCCGACCACATCTACCTGCGGCCGTCCAATAGTCTCAAGGACTACTGGGTTTGCGATCTTGCCGACCGCAGTCGACGCTTCAGGGGGATGACCTTCTGGGATGTCTGGCTGCTGTCCAGAGAGGAACGGCGTAGCGATACCAACGCGGCGGCGGAAGCTTTGGTAGAGAGAGGCAATCTTCTGAAGCAGATCGAGTCTATCGTTGCCCAGGCAGAGGATGCCAGTCCGGTCAAAACGGGTATGACCACGAAGGATCTGGGAACCCAGATCCGCGAGAACAAGCAGCAGGAAAAGCGCCAGGAACGCCAGAAAACAGCATTCAAACCGGAGAAAGCACAGCAGGAAAAGCCAGCCGAGGTGATCCCACTGCGGGGCGAGAAGCAGGAAGATTATGCCTTCCCAGATCTCAGTGACCTGATATTCAAGGAGGAAGAGGATGACTGAAGAATTCCAGCGCGGAGTCATTCCCTTGGCGCGTTACCAGGAGCAGCAGCTTCCCGAGTATCAGGACAATCCGCTCATCAGCGCATTACCTCCGATTCCTGATCTGCAGGAGGTGGTCGGTCTATTGCAGCAGCTTCCCGGTTTCGAGCCGCAGGAGGCGCTTCTGGATGGTCGGCTCAGGGCGCATGCGATTGCCCGCCTGTTGCACGGCTTCTTCCAGCCGTTGAGCCATCACTTGGAGCTGGAGAGCAAAATCAGCCTGATGATCCGTCAAGGGTACATCGGTCGGAATCCGGCCAGCGGTGCCTGGTATGCGCACCTGCAGAATGGCTATCGCCGTGTCGAGGAGGAGGATCTGGATGCGGCGGTGTACCAGAGTGTCTCCTCTACGGCCAACAGCCTGTCGCTGTTCGGCTGCTCCGGTTGCGGCAAGACGCGCACGCTGGAGCGGATTCTGGGGATGTATCCCCAAGCTCTCCATCACCCTGATTACAACATCACTCAACTGGTCTACCTGAAGGTCGACTGTCCCATTGACGGTGACCTGGATGAGCTGTGCCTGAGCTTCTTCACCGAAGTAGACAAGATCCTGGGCACGCACTACAGCCGTAGCCACGGGCGCAAGAAGCTGGGCACCAAACGTCTGCTGGCATCCATGTGCCAGGTGGCCAATCTGCACGCGCTCGGAGTGCTGATCATCGACGAGGTTCAGAACCTCAACGAGGCACGCTCCGGTGGTGCCGAAAAAATGCACAATTTCTTCGTGTCGCTGGTGAACACCATCGGTGTTCCGATCATTCAGGTCGGCACCCACCGGGCCAGCAAGTTCTTCCAGCGCACGTTCCGGGCTGCTCGGCGGGTCTCCGGGTTGGGCAGCATCCGCTGGGATAGGTTGCCTCGGGACGAGCATTGGAAGCGTCTGTTGAAGCGGCTCTGGAAGTACCAGTGGCTGCGAAATGCGGCGCCGCTGGATGACGAACTGGAGGCGACGATGTACGACCTCACCCAAGGGGTCATGGACATCATCATCAAGCTGTTCGCGCTGGCGCAGATCCGGGCGATAGTGACGGGCGTCGAGTGCATCAAGCCGCTGTTGCTGCGCAGGGTTTTCGAGGATGAGTTCAAACCGGTCCATCCGATGCTGGCGGCCTTGCGGAGCGGTAGGCCCGAGCTGATCGCCAAATATGACGACCTGCTGATGCCAGAGATCGAGGGACGGTTGCTGACCCTGACGCGCGCTCTGGATAACGTCGCCCAACCGAAACCGCCGGCCCCTCCGGCGGATGACAAGGCGAAGCGGCTGGCCACCCTGCTCGAAGATATGGAAATCCCGAGGGACATCGCCATTCCCATGGCCGACGAATTGTTGGCGGAGAATCCGGACATCCCGCTAGCGGCCCTGATTCACAAGGCCACGGCCTACCTTGCTCAGGACGCTCCTAAGAGGCCCGGAATTTCCAGGGTTAAGCGAACGGAGTGGGGATGCCTATCCGAGGAGGATCTGCGTCGACGTTATGCCGATGGGCCCGAAAGAGAGGCCTATGACAGATTCAAGCAGGCTGGCCTGATCCTCGATCTGCGGCCTCTGTTAAGAGCGAGCTGACATGTACTTCCCCAGGCTCTACCCGGACGAACTGCTTTACAGCGGTATTGCCCGGTGCCGGGTACATCTGGGGATCGGTAACCACAAAACACTGCTGCACATGCTGTTCGGTGACAGCAAGGTTGCCGCGATCACCGATCTGCCCACACACCTGACTGCGTTGGCGAACAACACGGGCTTGGATGCGGAAGGCATGATCCTGAATCACACGCTGTTCCCGCTCTATGCCCCTTTCATTCCGCCGGAACGTCGTACCGATCTTTTTCAGGCCATGCTCGCTTCCGACCGGCCGACGATTGGTCTTTCTGGGGCATCGACGGCCTTGGTCAAGTGGCCCGATTGGCTGCGTTACTGCCCGATCTGCTTTGAGGATATGGCTGTACGCTACGGTGAACCTTACTGGCGGCGTAGCTGGCAGATTCAAGGGATAGACGCCTGTCCCGAGCATGGCTGTCAGTTCCTGAACTCACCCATCCCGTTCCGTCGAGCGCAGCGGCATGAGTTTCATCCAGCCTCTCCACTGTTTCTGCCCCGTGATCTTCGCGTGAGTCCCGTGGGCGAAGAGTCTATCAGACTCGCCAAGGCTGCCATGCAGCTGCTGGCGCTCGAAGAGGTGCAATCGCCTGGCTACGGACGCTGGACCAACCTGTACCGGTACCTGGCTACAGAGTGCGGCGCCAGGCGCGGCCGGCAGGTCAGGGCTGAAGTCATCTGGGAGAAGATCCTGGCATCCCATCGCAGGGATTGGCTTGCTGCGAACGGTCTGCTGACATCCGGAGAGCCTCCGCCCTGGCTGTTGGCGATGTTCAGGAAGCATCGCAAGGGATTCGGTGCTCTGCAGCATCTGATCGTCTGGACCAGCCTGCGCCCTGGCCAGCATGCTGGCGAGCTGATTGGCGAGGCGAAGACTCGTCAGCTCGACCTTGCCTCCGACCGGTCAGTGCAGCTGCTCCCCGCTGAGTTTGAGCAAAAGCAACAATACCGAGCCGTTTGGCTGCAAGCACTGGCTAATCACGGTGGCGCCAAGGCAGCCAGGCAAAACGGAGGGGAGGCATGTTACGCCTGGCTCTATCGTCATGACCGACACTGGCTGATGGCTGCGAATCAGGCCAGGCAGCACCGACAGGGCAACAACAGCCACATCGACTGGCGAGCGCGTGACAGAAAGCTGGTGCGCCTGCTGATCCGGATTGGCAGAGGTAGTGAAGAAGACCTGGGCCTTCCGCGCAGGAGTCGCAACTGGTTCCTGCAGCAGCTACCCCATCGGGCATCAGTCGAGCACCGTCTCGATCAACTGCCTCTGTGCCGCACCTTCCTGGATCGCTATGCCGAGTCCGTCGGCGAGTATCAGATCCGTCGCCTGACTGCAGCGATGCTGGAGGATGTACAGACAGGCATAACGTCCAGGCGCTGGGAGCTGGAAAAACGTTGTGGATTGGAAAAAAGCAGGGTGGCACCACTGACCACTGCGTTCATTCGATTGATAGGAGGATGGATTGAATAGGACAGTATTTCGTCAGATCCCGAACGGATCCAGGTTGCTGGCCGTTGGAAATTTTTTCAGGGCCAAGACTCCGGCGGCCCAGTGGCAGTTGGCGGCTCTCTTTGAGCGTAACGGTCAGATGCAGCTGCAGCGGTTCGCACAGGAGATGTCGTGTGTCTTGGCCGTTGGTCGCGAGTTTCTTGGCGAAGACGGGGCTCCTTATCGTCCCAGTGGTTTCAAGAAGACGGTGGTGCTTCCTGCAATAGATACCTGGCGGGAAAGGCAGTTGGGTGAGTGCCCACGACTGGCCAGAAGGCTTGCTGCAAATCCTGAGATATCTGGACAGCGATGCTTTGTGTTCGAGATCGATGGTCTGACCGTCTGGCTGCCGAAATTCGAGCTGGCACGAAAAATGTTCTTCCACGCAGCCTTCATCGTTCGTGCAGCCTTCGCACCGAATGGCTTGGACATGGCCTTCACGATCTACAGAGAGGGCGATGTTGTTCATATCCATACGCCCCCGAAGACGGGTGCCCCAAGTCAGCTTCTCAAAATCAAGGGATACAGAGACCATTTCAGTTGGCTGCTGCTGAATCAGGATGTGAAGCGATCCTTCGATTCAATCTGGCAAAGCCTCAATCAAAGGCAAGAGCGGGTACCGCAAGAGTCGGCGTATGCCAGGTGGCAGTTCGACTTTCAGGCACCCCCTTCCCTCGCGGGTACCACCATGGATGTGCGAGGCCCCTTTGATCCGGAACGCAACGAATTGCTGGTCTGGGAGATCGAAAAGCTTCAGGGGCTCCGGTTTAGCCATCGCGGTGATATTTTTTTCCACCACCCTGCTCTCAAGTCACCCGTCAGGGGAGAAAACACAGGCTGTGTATCCGTGCCATCGGGAGCTAAAGAGTTGGAGGTGGATGCTGAAGAAGAGCCGACTGCTGCCAAGGAGCAGAGGTTGATTCATCTGCCCGTTGAGGGAGTCACGTTTGATGCTCAGCTGCGCACCAAGATCGCCTACAACGGGGAGCGTGCCAACGGTCATGGCAAGAAGGTTGACGACGAGCAATGCCCGAGCAGAGAAAGCCAACTCTTCGGCGTGGCTGATCCTGTGAGCGAGGGCAGCATAGCGTCAGGAGAATTCCAACAATTGGGTGAGGGAGAGGGTGATGGGGACGAGCATGAACGGCTTGCAGATCGCTTCTCGCTGCTCCGAGAGATTCTTGAACAAATCACCCAAGAGTCTGGAGTTGCGCTGGTAGCACTGGAGGTGAGGCCTCTGCCGTCCGTTCCACGTTGCAGCTACCACATGATCGATCACGAAAAATCACGCTGTTATCTGCTGGCAAGGTTCAAGCTGCAAAACGGCGATCAACGCTACCTTCTAGAAATAGATACCTCAGACAACCGGAAGACCATGTCAACGCGGATCATGGGCTTCAAAGCAGGTGTTGAGGTAGGAAAATGCATAGACAGGATCTTGAGGGAGACAGTGAAAGGCTCGTTGCGCTGGCCAGGCACCATGGCGAAGTACTGTGAGCCTTTGCACTCTGTGCATCACCCGAAAGAAAGCTCATCTGGGGCCAACCATGCCAGGGTGTTCGACTGGAAGCAGCGGATACGCGCGGCCCTAGGCTGATTGCAGAATGCACCGCAGTTCGGCTGCGACACATCTTGTCGCGCACTGCGTGTAGCCTCCCCGAAACTGCCCGGAGCCGTGCCAAGGCGATATAGGCACGGCTGGCCACTGGCTCCCGCCCGAGTCAGCTGGAGTGCTTATTCCTCGAGCAGGCTGCGCAGCATCCAAGCAGTCTTCTCATGAACTTCGAGGCGCTGGGTGAGCAAGTCGGCAGTTGGCTGGTCATCGGCGGCATTAACCAGCGGGAACAGCTTGCGGGCGGTGCGTGCGGTCGCTTCCTGGGCTGCGACCAGATGGCGGATCATGTCGGTCGCTTTCGGTACGCCTTCCACTTCCTTGATCGAGGCCAGCTTGACGAACTCCTTGTAGGTGCCCGGCGCCGGGTAGCCAAGGGCACGAATGCGCTCGGCGATCATGTCGAGCGCATTCCACTGCTCGGTGTATTGGGTCATGAACATCGAGTGCAGGCTATTGAACTGTGGGCCGGTCACGTTCCAGTGGAAGTTGTGGGTCATCAGATAGAGCGTGTAGCTGTCGGCCAGCAGGCCGGACAGGCCCTTGACGATCTTTTCGCGATCATCGGCGTTGATGCCGATATCGATGGTTTGGGTTTTTGCTTTCTTGGTGGCCATGGGGGTCTTTCCTCATCGATTGGTGGGTTCTAGCCCAGGGTGGTGTCCAGCACCATCATCAGGGCAAAGCCGGCCATCAGGCCGAGGGTTGCCGAGGTTTGATGGCCGTTGCGGTGGGTTTCCGGGATGACTTCGTGGGAGACGACGAACAGCATCGAGCCGGCCGCCAGGCCCAGTCCGATCGGGTAGGCCGCAGCCAGCCCACTCGACAGGCCGACGCCCAGCAGCGAGCCGACCGGCTCCAGCAATCCGCTGAACGCCGCTACCAGGACGGCGAGTGCCGGGGTGAATCCAGCGCTCCTCAGGGCCAGGGCGACCGCCAGACCTTCCGGGATATCCTGCAGGGCGATGGCCGTGGTCAGCGGCAGCCCGACGCTCATGTCACCCTGCGAGAAGCTGACCCCTATCGCCATGCCTTCCGGCAGGTTGTGCAGGGCGATGGCAAAGACGAATAGCCAGATACGCCCGCAGCGCTCGTGACCTGGGCCACAGGGGCCTGTCTTGTCGTGTTCGTGGGGAATGAAGGCGTCCAGTCCCAGCATCAGCAGCACACCCATCCCCATGCCGAGCACCACGATCCCGGCGCCGAGGGCCGCGTTGCCGACAACGGCCGTGCCGGCTTCCAGGCCAGGCAGCAGCAGCGAGAAGGCGCTGGCCGCCAGCATCATGCCGGCGGCTAAGCCCAGCAAGCTGTCTTCAATACGCTGGGGTAGGCTGCGTAGGATCAGTGCCGGCAGCGCTCCCATTGCCGTGGTAGCGAAGCCTGCCACCCCACCGAGCAAGGCCGGCAGCAGGCCGGGCGGCGGCGTGCCAGCGACGATCTGAGTGATGCTCTGGGCCAGCAGAAACAGCACCACCAGCAGGGCGAGGCCAAGCCCCACTGCGATCAACATGTGCTCGCGCACGTGATTGCGCAACAGATCCAGCCAGCCCGATTGGGTGGCGGCGAGCGCAGCTACCCCGTTGCGCGGAGTCGCTCTGACGGTCATGACAGCTCCAGCAGCGTGGCGGCACCGCCACCTTCGTTCTGATATTCGACGAGCAGAGAACCCGTGGCCAGTTTCCTTTCGCTCATGCCGGTTTTCCTTTCACGACAACTTGTGGATCTGAGGACGATACCGGTAGCCGGTGTCGCGATGGTTTCTGGTTCGCATGAAGGGGGGCACCCTTGCAAGCGTAGTACCGCAAAGCTCAATCGAACGGCTTGGGTTGCGGGGTGTCGTTCGTCGACGGCGGCAGGATCGGCAGGGTGAAGCTCGGTTGCTCGCCGGTCAGGGTCTTGAGGAAGGCGGTGATCTTGCCAACCTCCTCGTTGCCCAGCTTGCGTCCCAGTTGCAGGCGCGCCATGACGTCGACAGCCTCCTCCAACTTCCAGTAGGCACCGTCGTGGAAGTAGGGGTAGGTCAGCTCGACGTTGCGCAGGGTCGGCACCTTGAACTTGAAGCGGTCGGCATCCTTGCCGGTCAGCGCAGCGACGCCTTCGGCCGGGTTGTCGGTCTTGTAGGGTTCGACCAGGCCCATCTTCTGGAAGGAGTTGCCGCCGACGGCCGGGCCGTTGTGGCAGGCGACGCAGCCGGTGTCCTTGAACAGCTTGTAGCCTTCCAACTCGGTCTGGGTCATCGCTTCCTTGTCGCCCAGCAGCCAGCGGTCGAAGCGCGACAGCGGGGTGACCAGGGTCTTCTCGAACTCGGCGATGGCGTCGGTCACCTCGTTGATGGTGATCTGGTCGACTTCGTAGACCCGCTTGAAGGATTCGCGGTACTGCGGGATGGAGCGCAGGGTGTCCACCGCCAGGCTGTGGGTGAAGGCCATCTCGCCGGGGTTGGCGATCGGGCCGGCGGCCTGTTCCTTGAGGTCGGCGGCGCGGCCGTCCCAGAACTGGGCGACGTTCATGCTCGAGTTGAGCACGGTGGGCGAGTTGATCGGGCCCTTCTGCCAGTTGTGGCCGATGGAGGTCTGCAGGTTGTCGCTGCCGCCCATGCTCAGGTTGTGGCAGGAGTTGCAGGAGATGAATCCCGAGCGCGACAGGCGCGGATCGAAGAACAGCTGCTTGCCCAGTTCGACCTTGGCCGGATCGGTGACCTTGGCCGGCAGGATCGGCTGGATCGGTTCGTTGCTCGGGGGCATGGCCCAGGCGTTGATGGCGCAGAGCAGGCTGGCGGTCAGTGTCAGGGGCTTTTTCATGAGGCTTCCTTGATCGTCTTCCTGAGTGTTCTTTGATTATCCATACCTGCCAGGGCGGAACCGTTGCTCCTGATCAGGGGGGGGCTGGCCCCTGCTCTGGAGCACACCTCGCGGTTCGAGAAGCCACTTTTTCATTTAACCAGAAATACTGGGGAGGGTATATTGCGGATCATTCCTATTTAAACTGCGCCAATTCATCAGCATCCCCCAACTAGGCTTTGTACGAAAAGTATTGCCGCATGCAACGTAGGCTGCAGGCCAAGGTGACCATGGCTGCAAAGCTCTTGGCCAGCTTGTCATAGCGAGTGCCGATCCTGCGATTTTCTTTCAGCCAGCCAAACATCCGCTCAATGATGTTCCGTTGCCGGTATTTGGGCCGGTCAAACAGTCGGGGCAAGCCAGGTCGAGGTTTGCGCGGCATAGCGCGCAATGGGATTACCGGCTGCATTCGGTAACGGTCGCAGTACTGGCGCAGGTGCTCGGCATCGTATCCCTTGTCAGCCAGCAACCACCGGCTACGTTTACGCGGTCGTCCTGGCTTGCCAGCAATTCTTACAGCATCCAGCAGCGGCTGAGCGTGGGAGACATCACTGGCTTGTCCTGGTGAAAGCCTGAAATGCAATGGCACGCCATTGGCATCGCACACCATGTGAATCTTGGTGGTCAGACCGCCTCGACTGCGCCCCAAGGCATGGTCTAACGGTTCTTCAGGCCCCCCTTTTTCCCGGCGCCTGAAGAGGCTCGGGTTGCTCGTACTGCGGTGGAGTCGATCATCCAGGTGTCCAAGTCGATCAGTCCTTCCCGGTTCAGCCGAATATGCAGACGCTCCAGTACTCGCTCGAATGTGCCGTCGTCGCGCCAGTCACGAAAACGCTGATACACCGTTGACCAAGGCCCAAAGCGTTCAGGCAGGTCGCGCCAGGGAGCGCCCGAGCACAGGATCCACAGAATTCCGTGGAGAACCTGACGATCATCGTTGCGAGGACGGCCCATTTTCTGTTCTGGAGAAACCAAATCCTTGATCAGCTCCCATGACGCATCAGAAAGTTCGTAACGCCTTGCCATACGGGCCTCCAACCGGTCATGGCGGCAATTTTAGCCACAACGACTTTTCGTACAAAACCTAAGGAGAGCGACGACTCATGCATGTACCAATCGAGCACTGGAACGAGCGCTACCAAGGCGATGACTACCTGTTCGGCACGGAGCCCAATGTCTTTCTTGTCAGCCAGCAACAACGCTTCGTGCCGGGCATGCAGGTACTGTCGGTGGCAGATGGCGAGGGGCGCAACGGTGTCTGGCTGGCGCAGCAGGGAGTCGATGTGCTGGCCGTGGAAGGTTCGCCGCGTGCCATCGACAAGGCCCGGCGTCTGGCAGCCGAGCGTGGTGTGAGCCTGCGTCATGAGCAGGCCGATCTGCTGGCCTGGGAGTGGGGCGTCGAGCGTTTCGATGCAGTCGTGGCGATCTTCATCCAGTTCGTCGGTCCCGAGCAGCGTGCGCGGATGTTCGCCAGCATGCAGCAGGCATTGAAGCCTGGTGGCCTGTTGCTGCTCGAGGGCTATCGGGTCGAGCAGTTGGCGTACGGCACCGGGGGCCCAAGGGATCCGGCCAATCTCTACACGACCGAGCTGCTGCGCGAGGCCTTTGCCGGGCTGGAAATCCTCCATCTGACCGAGTACGACGCGCCCATCGAGGAAGGCAGCGGCCATTGCGGCATGTCGGCGCTGATCGACCTGGTGGCGCGCAAGCCGCTGACGACGTAAGGCCCGAAAACGGAGGAGAAAGCCTCACGTTGTGTCCCATGTGCCATGCTGGTTCTGATGTTCTCGCCAGCCTCCGTACGGAGGAGTGGCAAACAGGCAAAGTCAGAGAGGAGAGCATGAGCGACAAGACGGAAAGCGGCCTGCATGCCCTGGCTGACCGGTCGGCGCCTTTCGAGTTCAACCTGCGCCGGCTGCGCGGCGAAATGCCGATCTGGGCCGATGTGCAGCGCCACCCGCAGATCCGCCGGGAGGCGTATATCTGGCTGATCGGCTATCTGGGAGCGCTGGGCGACCATGAGTTTCTGCCGGAAGGCGAGTGTCGTCGGCTCGAGATCGAGCTGCTCCACCTGCTGGGGAAGCCGGAGTACGACTTGCAACCGATCGCACAAGACTTGCGCACCATCGCCGGTTGGTTGGAGCAGGGCGAGGTTTGCACGGCCCTGGAGGCGCTCAAGGCCACCCTGTGGGCGTTGGAGTTCGATCCCGAAAATCCGCTCGATCTGGGCCGGCCAGACGGCGAGGCATGAGCGTCGCTCCGGATGGGGCGTTGCCCCTTGCAGCTAGGTATCGATCGGCTATGGTCAATCCGTGGTCACCGGCTGCAGTCTCGCGCCCCGTGCGCTCCTGGCGGCACTGACGGAGGACATTCCCCATGGGTGGCATTGCCGAGAAAGGTGGAGGCAGCTTCGCGGGCGTCAAGCTGCTGTTGTGTGAGAACCCGCTGCCGCCGATCGACGAGGCGATTGCTGCGGCCCGGGACGAGGCGGCGCACGGCAACTTCTACACCGAGCCCCATTCGGCGCCGCTGCGTACCCTCATCGCCCAACACCTCGGCGTACCTGAGCGGCTGGTGCACATCAATGCTGGCTCCGAACTGATCCTGCGCCAGTTGTTCGATCGCTTCGGCCAGAAGGTGCACCTGCTGACCCCGACCTATACGCTGTTCACCGAGATCGCCGAGCGCTATACCGAAACTTGCCTGTCGCCCCTGGATGGCTTCGCCTTCGATCTACAGCAGCTGGCGATTCCCGACGGCACCACGCTGGTGGTCATCGTCAACCCCAACAATCCCAACGGCGGCGTTTTCGACATGGCGCCATTGCCCGGCCTGCTGCGCCGGCATCCGCAGACGTACTTTCTGGTCGACGAGGCTTTCATCGGCATGGCCGGAGAGTCGGTAGCGCATCTGGTTCCGGGGCATCGCAATCTTCTGGTGACCCGCACGCTGTCCAAGGCCCACAGCCTGGCCGGGTTCCGGGTCGGCTACGCCATCCTGCCCAAAGCGATCGCCGACGATCTCAACAGTCACAACGATGCCTACCCGCTTGCCCGGCCCAGCCAGGCCGCGGCGCTGGCGACCCTGCTCCATGAGGAGCGGATTCGCCAACGCGCCCAGCAGTTGCGCGCCTGGACGGAGGAGCTCGCCGAGCAGGTGCGCGCACTGGGCGTGCGCACCTATCCGACCGCGACCTATTTCTTTCTCGCCGATTTCGCGCCGCACGATGCGGCGGTAATCGCCGAGCGGCTGCAGGCGCGCGGTTTTCTGGTCAAGCCGCTGAACGACGAGCGCCTCGGCCTGGGCTACATGCGCATCACCACCGCCTTGCCCGAGGACAACCGGCGCTTCGTCGCCGCGCTGGAGGAGGTTCTGCTCAACGGTAGCGGTGCGACGGCGCAGGTCGAGTGATGGAAAACACCTTCTGGACCGCACTGGCCACCAGTGCCCTGGCGGGGCTGGTGACATCACTGGGGATCTACACGATCCGCAGGTTCTCGGACTGGGGGCACCGCAACAGCACCTATTTCATGTGCTTCGCCGCTGGGGTGCTGATCTCGGCGTCCTTTCTGCACATCATCCCCAAAGCGTTCTCCATGAGCCCGCAGGCGCCGATCTGGCTGCTGCTCGGCTTCATGGGGCTGCACCTGTTCAACCGCTTTCTCACGGCGTTCGTCTGCGAGCGGGATCCAGACAAGAAGGAGTACGCCATCGGTATCGTGCCTATGGTCGGCATCGGCTTTCACTCCTTCATCGACGGCTTCATCTACTCGATCGCCTTCACGGTCAGCCTGCTCACCGGCTATCTGGCGACCGTCGGTATGGTCCTGCACGAATTTCCCGAAGGCATCATCACCTACCTGCTGCTGGTCCGCGGCGGACTTGGCGAGCGCCAGGCCATGCTGCTGGCCTTCGTCGCCGCTGCCGCGACCACGCCGCTGGGCATGCTGGTTTCCTGGCCGCTGATCAGCGCCATAGACCGTGAGACCCTGGGCGCCTTGCTTGCGCTTTCCGCGGGCGCCCTGGTCTACGTCGGTGCCACCCACCTGTTGCCTAGGGCGGAGCAGGAGCAGAAGCGGTTCAGCCTGGTGGCCCTGGCGGGAGGCGTGATGGTGGCGGTGATCATCGTGGCATCGCATGCCTGAGGCACGGCTCTGCGTTCAACCGACATTGGAGGCAATCGACATGGATGGATTGAGCGAAGCGGAAATCCGGGTGCTCCACGAGGCGCTCGACGACGAGTACAAGGCCTGGGCTATCTACGACCAGGTGATTGCCGACTTCGGCGAGGTTCGCCCGTTCAGCAACATCCGCGAGGCCGAGGCACGGCATATCCAGGCGCTGCTGGGTCTGTTCGCGCGATACGGACTTGCCGTGCCAGACAATCCCTGGCCGGGAAAGGTCGAGCGCTATGCGAGCCTGCAAGCGGCTTGCGAAGCCGGGGTCGCTGCCGAGGTCGCCAACGCCGAACTGTACGACCGACTACTGGGAGCGACCCGCCGCCCGGATATTCTGGTGGTGCTGCGCAACCTGCAGGCGGCTTCGCAGCAGCGTCACCTGCCGGCTTTCCAGCGCTGCGCAAACGGCGGTGCGGGTGGATGCGGTCGGGGTGGCGGACGCGGCAGGGGTCGACAGCACTCCTGAACCTTAACCGAGAGGTAACTTTTCATGGCCAGGGCAGCACCCTTCGAAGAGCACCATGAGCGTTATGAGGCCTGGTTCGGCAAGCATGAGCCTGCCTATCTGTCTGAACTGCTGGCCTTGCGGCCTTTCGTACCCTGGGAGGGGCGCGGCATCGAGATCGGTGTGGGCAGCGGCCGCTTCGCGGCGCCGCTAGGTGTGCAGGTTGGCCTGGACCCTTCACCCGCCATGCTGGCCTATGCAGCGGCGCGTGGCATAGAAACGGTGGAAGGCGTTGCCGAGCACCTGCCATTTCCAGATGACAGCTTCGATCACGCCTTGGTGGTCACCACGATCTGCTTTGTCGACTCGCCCACGGCCATGCTGCTTGAAACCAGGAGGGTGCTCAGGCCCGGCGGACGCCTGGTGATCGGCTTCATCGATCGCGACAGCACACTGGGGCAGGCCTACGTGCAGCGCCAGGCTCAGAGCGTGTTCTATCGCGAAGCCACCTTCTACTCTGCCGATGAGGTGGAGCGGCTGTTGCTGGACAACGGCTTCAGCATCGATGCCTGGGCGCAGACCCTGGCGCCGCCGCTGGAGGTAATCCGCGAGATTGATCCACTGCGCCCAGGGCGCGGCCAATGTCCCTTCGTGGTGGTGGCGGCCAGCAGCCAGCGCAGTAGCTAGTGGCGCTCCTCCCAGCCGCTGATCATCGCCCGGATGTGCGCCAGCGGCGTGTGCCCGGTGGTGGTCAGGTACACGTGCACGATCAGAAACAGCAGCATCAGGAAGGCCGCGAAGGTGTGCACCAGGGCCACCTGCTCGAGGCCCAGCCAGGCCGGAACATGGCTCTCCACGCGGCCCCAGAACAGGTAGAGCAGGCCGCTCACCCAGATCAGCGGGTTGATCAGCACCAGCACACCCAGATAGGCGATGCGCTGCAGCGGGTTGTGCTTGCGCTCACGGGTGACCTTGTAGGGGTGCGGGGCGCCGGTGAAGATGCCGTGTGCGTAGTACAGTGCCACCCGCTGGATGTTGACCAGGGTCGGGATGTACTGCTTCCACTGGCCGGTGGTGAAGTGCCAGAAGATGGCGAACACCCACAGCGCGATCAGCAGCCAGGCCACCGTTTCGTGGACCTCCACCGCGCTACGGAAGTCGAGCAGGGCATGACTGCCGTGGATGGCGAAGCCGCTGAATAGCAGGGTGATGATCAGCGCCGCCTGCGACCAGTGCCAGAAGCGCTCGAAGCGGGTGAACAGGTAGAGACGTTCGTAGAGACGCTCGCTCATCTCAGTACCTCCTTCTGCGTTGGTGCGCGACGATGCGCAGCAGGCCGTGGATCAGCACGCCAAGCAGGGCGAGCCCGGCCAGGCTGAAGCCGAGGGTGTCGAGCAGCGGATAGCGGTCTTTGCCCGGCAGCCATATGCCGGGTACGGCGGCCAGGCGGCTCTGGCTGGAGTGACACTGCGCGCAGTCCAGCGCCTGCTCCTTGGGGGCGACCATGTGGGTGATCGGCCAGAGCATCGAGGTGTCGACGAAGCCGAACTGGCCGCTGTAGGGCGTGCCGCTGGCCTCGGCGCCGGCCTTCAGCGCCTTGCCCCAGTCGAAGTTGTACCAGAGGGCAGTGTCATCGGGGGTGGCCGTGTGCGGGACCAGCAGGGTCATGTGCTGGGTGTCGTAGGGCTGGCGGCTGTGGAAGGTCTTCACCGGCCAGATGCGCGCATCCGCGGCGCCCGGCGTGCCGTGGAAGGTGTTGATCGGCACGCGCTTGCTCGGGTCGATGCGGGTGTCCGGCTGCACGTAGGTGACAGTGCCGTCGAACCACACATAGTCGGGCACCACGTCCTCGCCGAGCACGAAATCGCCCTTGCGGCTGTCGTAGACCACGTGGCCCTTGGCGTCCTTGGTCAGGAACGGCTTGCCCTCGGCGTCCATCTTTCCGGCGGCGGACCAGTCCCAGGCCATCTTGGTCGGCACGCCGCCGCGGGCGAAGGTCGGGATGTGGCAGCTCTGGCAGGCCAGGGTGCGCGTGTGATCGTTGAGCCGGCCGGCGTGCAGCAGGTCGCCCTGGTGCGGGCGCTCGCCATGGCAGGACTGGCAGGTGGACGGATTACGCGCGCGGCGCTCGCCGCGAATGATCGGTGCGTGCGGATCGGCGGCGGTGACGCTGATGCGGCTGCCAGCGATCTTGTGCCGGTCGGCGACGTGGCAGGTGGAGCAGCTGAAGTCGAGGCCGTCGCTGGCCATGTGCACGTCCAGTTCGCGGCTAGGTGCGTTCAGCGACGAGTCGAGGTCGCCGTGCTTCACGCCGTCGCCACCGCCGCCGTAGTAGTGGCAGGCGCCGCAGGTGCGCCGCGAGGTGGCGCCGACGCTGCGCGCCACCTCGGCCAGGTCCACCGGGTCGACGAACTGGCCGGAGCCGGGCGCGGTCTCGGTACGCACCAGCGGCGGGTGGCCGGCCAGGCCGGCAAGCTTCAGGTAGTTGCCGGTGTTGTGGCAGGCCAGGCAGTCGACCTTGCTCTCGTCGCTGAAGTCGAAGCTGGCGTCCTTCCAGCCGTAGCCGACGTGGCAGGACTGGCAGAACGCCTCGTTGGAGCGGTCGCCGATGCAGAAGCCGTTGAGCATGGTCTTCTTGCCCAGGCGCTGGCCGGTGTCCGGGTTGGTGTAGTCCCAGGTCCAGTGGCGGGTATCCATCACCTGCTTGGCCGCTTCGGTGTGGCAGCCGAGGCAGGCACGGGTGACCTCCTCGCCGCTGGCGAAGGGGCCCTGCAGCTCCTTGAAGCGGCTGTGGTCGGCGGTGGCAGCCAGCGCCAGGGCAGGCACCAGCAGGATCAGCCAGAGGAGCCTGGCGGTTGCCTGCCGTAAATCTGTCATGAGCACCTCTCGCCATTGGGCCGCGTGCGGGCTGCCACTGCAACCATAGTTCATCGGTGCCGGCCTCATCCCTGCAGCAGCCACTGCGGGCGCAGCAGCATGACGGCGCCGAGCGCCAGCATGACCGCGCCGCTCAGCGTCTTCAGGCCACGTCCGGCCGACTCCGACAGCTTGCGGCTGCTCAGGGCGGCCACTGCCGTGGTGACCATCAGCGCGTCGTCGGCGATGTAGCTGAGGATGTACAGGCCGAGGTAGGCATAGTGGGCCAGCGGCGTCAGTCCCTGCTGGGTCAGCACTGCGGTGTAGATCGCCGGCAGGCCGGCGGTGCACAGCAACTCGATGAAGTTGACTACCACGGCCAGGGTCGCCACGCCGGCGAGTGCGGGCAGCAGGCTGTCGGCCTGCAGGATGGCGCGCATGCGCGCGTACAGACCGGGCTTGGCGCTGGTAGGAATCGACAGAGTGAAGTCGTTGCCTGGACGCAGGCCGTCGCGCAGGTTGACCAGGCCGATGGCGATGGCCACGGCGCTCAGCGCCCAGACCAGCAGCGTCGACAGGCCGACCAGCAGGAACAGGTTGAGCCAGGCGGCCATGAAGGCGTAGTAGACCGCGCCGCTGACCAGCACGAAGGTGCCGGCGACCAGCGCCATGCGCGCGCGGTCGTGCAGATGCACCAGCAGCGAGAGCAGGAACAGCAGCACCCACATGGCGCAGGGGTTGAAGCCGTCGAGCAGGCCGAGGGCGTGGGTGAACGTCGGCAGACCGAGACGCTCGACGCTGAGGGTGCCGAACAGCCCGCTTTGGACACTGGTGAGTGCAGGCTGACCGTCAGCGAGCAAGGCGAGCAGTTGTGCGCCGCTGTGTACGGCGTCGTCGAAGCCCACCAGCACGCGGTCGCCGACCACGAAGGTCGGCACGCCGGGCGGCCAGTATCCGGCCTGGCGGGAGATGCGCAGCAGGTCGTCGCGGGCCCCGGCGTCGCGGTCGACCTGTCGCAGTACGATGCGCAGCCCGGGGCGCTCACTGGCCAGTCCTGCGAGCCAGGTCTTGGCGGCGGCGCAGTGCGGGCAACCGTCGCGCACGTACACTTCCAGCACCGGCGTTTCCGCGCGTGCCTGGGCACAGGCCAGGGCCGGCAACAGGACCAGCAGCGCCAGCAGCCAGCGCAGTACTGCACTCACATCCTTCATGCACTTTCGCTCCTTGTGCTGGCGTCAGCCATCGACGCCGGCGATGCGTACGTTCCGGTGCAACAGCAGATTCCAGGTCAGGCGCAGCAGCGCCGCCAGGGTCGCCAGCTGGATTGCGGCGAGGAGCGCGATGCCCGCCCAGTAGGCCGCACCGAACGGGCGGATCAGTCCGCCGCCGACCCAGACCAGATGCCACCAGAACATGCCCATGACGAACAGGGCCACCCCCGGGCAGATCAGCCCGAAGCTGACCGGGCTGCGCTCGCGGCCGCTCAGGTGGCTGCGCAGATAGCCGTTGAGTTGCATAACCCGATAGCCGAGCAGCAGGACGCCGAGTTGCAGCATGAAGATCCCGGTGAGGGTGACGAAGATCGTGCCGCTGCTCGCCCCGCCGGAGAAGTGATGGCTGAGGCCATGTTGCAGGCGCAGCCATTCGATGCCCAGCAGGGTCAGGATCGGTACCAGCATCCAGATGCTGGGGGTCGCCTGGGGCTGCAGGCCGTGGCTCATCATCGCGCTGATGCCGGTCACCAGCACCACCAAGGCGACCACCAGCGACAGCACCAGGAACAGGATCGACAGGGTGGCAGCGAGCACCGAGACCAGCTTGACGTGGGACATGGCGGCGGGCGCGGCGAAGCCCACCGAGAGCATGGCGAAGGCGAACACCGCCATCAGCGGCGACAGGTGATTGTGCTCCTCGCTGCGGTAGCCGCCCTGCACCAGTATCCGTCCCAGGTAGCGGCCGTAGATGCGCAGCGCGCTACAGGCGATGGCCAGGAAGGCGAGCAGGGCGAGCGGGAACAGGTACTCGACCAGCGACCACAGACCGGGCACGAACAGCGCGCCGAGAGCGAAGCAGACGTTCACCGTCATCGCCAGGGTCAGCGGGATCGCCATCAGCTGCACCTCGGCCGGCGAGCCGCGCAGCGTGGCCAGCGCCTGCTGCGCGGCGCTCGAGCGGTACTCACGGATGTTCCAGGCCAGCAGCAGGAAGTGCAGCAGGGCCAGCAGCGCCACGCCGGGGACGGCGACCAGCAGCAGCGCGCGCAGCGGTGCGGCGCCGGCGCTGCTGGCCTGCCAGGCAGCCAGCAGGTGCTCCCAGGTCGGCATCGGGCTGCCGGCGTGGGGCACCAGCCACATCAGGTACATGAAGAACGAGATCGACAGGCCACCGGCGCCGAGGGCAGCCAGTAGCTCGGTTGATAGGGTATGTCGCCCGCTCGCTGGAACATCTCGCGCTCCTCTGCCGTCACTCCGGCACGCAGATCCTGCCGGCCAGCGCCGCCAGCACGGTCTTCACCGCCAGTATGGACACCACGGCGCTGAGCAGCGCCAGCAGCGCCCAGCCCAGCCAGGCGTAGAAGGCCAGGCCGCCGCGCGCGGCCATCTCGAAGGTCGCCAGGGTCAGCGCCGCCAGCGGGAAGGAGTAGGCCCAGGCGGAGATGAAGAACGGCACGCGGAAGAAGCGCGCGGCGTTGCTGGCCAGCAGCAGGCCGAGGAACAGCGCGGTGAAGTAGAGGATGCGGGCGAAGGCATCCAGGCTGTCGGTCAGCGCCAGCCAGGCGAGGAAGCCCACCGAGGGTGGCGCCAGCAGGATGAACAGGGTCGGCGTCAGGCGCAGCGGCAGCGGCTCGTGGAAGAACAGCCGGTACAGCACGATGGTCATCAGCACCAGCCAGAACACCAGGCCGATGCTGAAGAAGAACCAGCTGATGTCGGCCGGCGCGAAGCCGACTCCGGCCACCGGGATCAGGATGTTGCCGACCACCGGGATGAACCAGGCCGGGTTGGCGTGGTTGATCTGGAAGTGCGGGTGGTGGATCCAGCCGCTCATCGCCAGCAGGGTAAAGGCGAGGTGCAGCGCGGCACCGATCCCCCACAGCCAGCTGGCCGCTTGCGGGGCGTCGTGCCGCCAGGCGGTGGCGAGAAGGATCAGGCCGATGGAGATGGCCGGGAAGAAGTTCTGCTTGAGCGGATGGGCGCGCTCGGCCAGCACCGCGGCCGGATGGCGCAGCAGCTTGGCGGTGTAGGTCAGCAGCAGGAAGGCGAACAGGGCGCTGGCCAGCCAGCGTAGGCCGCCGCCCACCGCCTCCGGTGCCACGCCAGTCTGGGCGGCCTTGAGCCAGGCGATGGTCAGTCCGGCCACGCCCATCACGCTGGCGAACAGCGCGACCGGGAAGTGGGCGAGGCGCACGTGGGGTTCGCTCGGTGTGTTCATCGCCTCACTCCTCGGCGATCAGACCCAGCGGCAGGTCGTCTGCAGCTGGCAAGCGTTTGGCGATGTCCTGCAGGGCGGTGGCCAGCAGCTCCTCGACCACCGGGTGATAGAAGGGCAGCTGCAGTAGGCCCTGCGCGGTTTCGCCGCGCTGGATCGCCCAGGCCAGCAAGTGGGCCAGGTGCTCGCCGCCCGTGCACAGCAGCGCGGCGCCGCGCAGGCGGCCGCTGTCGGCGTCGGCGTAGACGCTCACCAGATCGTCCTCGCCGCCGAGGATGCGCAGGCGGCCGTTGCTCTCACCGGAGGCGCGGCCGATCAGGATCCGCTGCGGGTCCAGCTCGCCCAGGCGTGCGCCGACCGAGACCACATCCGGGCCGGAGAACACGATGCCCAGCGGCACCTTGCGCTTCCAGCGGCTGCGCAGGTTGCGGGCGGCGTTATAGCCGGCGATGGCGCCCTCGTCGGCAGCCTCGTGGAGCAGGGCGCGTTGGCCGTTGGCGTCGCCGGCGATGAACACCGGCCAGTCGCCGAGCTGCAAGTTGGCCGGGTCGTACAGCGGTTCGCCGCGCGGGTCGACGGCGAACCCGGCCTCGGCCAGGTTCAGGCTGTCGGTATTTGGCCGGCGGCCGACGGCCACCAGCAGCAGGTCGACCTCGGCAGCGCGATCGCCGGAGCGCAGCAGCACGCCCTGTTCGGTCGGTTCTACGCTGGCCGGTGGTCCCAGCCACAGGGTCATTTCCTTCGAGAATCGCGCCTGGGCACGTTCGGCCACCTGCGGGTCATCGATGCCGACCAAGGTACTGCCGCCGACTGCGGTGACCTGGACGCCGAGACGGGCTAGGGCCAGGCCCATCTCCAGGCCGATGGCACCGAGGCCGAGCACGCCGATGCGCGACGGCAACTGTTCCAGCTCGAATAGCTGGTCGGTGGTGACTAGGCGCTCGCGCACCGGCTCCAGCCAGGCCGGCAGGTGCGGTCGCGAGCCGGTGGCGATCACGACGGACCCGGCGTGCACGCGCTGCAGGCCGGCGACGGTGCTCACCTCAAGCAGGGTCGGCTCGATGAAGCGCGCGCGGCCCTCGATCAGCTGCTCGCCTGCCGCCGAGCGTGCCTTGGCGGTGGCGTTGGCAGTGAAGCGGTCGCGCTGGCCGCGCAGCGCCGACCAGGTCTGCGCCAGGTCCAGATGCAGGGCATCACTACCGGTCACCCCGAATTCCGCCATTTCCTCACGTGCCTGCCACAGCGCGGCGGCATGCAGCGCCACCTTGGATGGCATGCAGCCAACCCGTGCACAGGCGGTGCCCAGCGGGCCATGGTCGATCAGCACGAAGCTGCGGCCAGCGCGGCGCACCTCGCGCAGGGCGTAGAGGCCGGCGGTGCCGGCACCGATGATGGCGACGTCGATGCGGATCTCGGGGAGCATGGCAAAGGATTCCTTTCGTGACAGAAACAGGTCACCCCCGGCGCCTGACCTGGAACAGGCGCCGGGGGTGAGGGCTCGCTGGTCAGCGAGCGTTACAGGGTCTTGGTGGAGTAGTACCAGTCGACCGTGTCGTAGCCTTCGCTGGCGCGCTTGTCGGCATCCGCAGCGGTCTTCGGCGGCGGCACGATCACCGGCTTGCCGGGGCACCAGTTCTCCGGGGTGGCCACGCCGTGGGTGTCGGAGGCCTGCAGGGCTTCGAGCAGTCGGACGAACTCGTCGATGCTGCGGCCGTTGCTCATCGGGTAGTAGACCATGGCGCGCAGGATGCCATTGGGGTCGATGAAGAAGGTGGCGCGCACGGCCTGTGTGTCGGCGGCGCCCGGGTGGACCATGCCGTAGGAGCTGGCTACCTTCATCGAAATGTCCTCGATGATCGGGAAGGGGATCTCGACGTCGAACTTCTCCTTGATGTTGCGCATCCAGGCCAGGTGCGAGAACAGGCTGTCGATCGACAGGCCGAGCAGTTCGCAGTTCATCGCGGCGAACTTCGGCGCGGCCTGGGCGAAACCGATGAACTCGGTGGTGCACACCGGGGTGAAGTCGGCCGGGTGGGAGAACAGGATCAGCCACTTGCCACGGTAGTCCTCCAGCGAGCGATCGCCCGAGGTGGTGCGGGCGGTGAAGGCCGGAGCCGGCTCGTTGAGACGCGGGAAGTTCATTTGCGGTGCGTTTTCCATGGGGCTTTCCTCTTCGTCGTCTTGCGGTTTGGTATTTCGGTAGAGCATTCGCCGGGCGTGGCCTCAGAGCACGTCGAGCGGAATCTTCAGGTAACGGGTGCCGTTGTTCTCGGACGGTGGCAGTTCGCCGGCGCGCATGTTGACCTGCACTGAAGGCAGGATCAGGGTCGGCATGCCGAGGGTGGCGTCGCGGCTCTGGCGCATGGCGACGAACTGCTCCTCGCCGATGTCGGCGTTGATGTGCACGTTGCCGGTGCGCTCGGCGCCGATGGTGGTCTGGTACTGGTACTCCTCGCGCCCCGGTGCCTTGTAGTCGTGGCACAGGAACACGCGGGTCTCGTCCGGCAGGGCGAACAGCTTGTCGTGGATCGAGCGGTACATGGCATGCGCGTCGCCGCCGGGGAAGTCGCAGCGAGCGGTGCCGTAGTCGGGCATGAACAGGGTGTCGCCGACGAAGGCGGCGTCGCCGATCAGGTAGGTCATGCAGGCCGGGGTGTGGCCCGGAGTGTGGATGGCGCGGGCCTTGATGCTGCCGACCTGGAACTCCTCGCCATCGCGGAACAGGCGGTCGAACTGGTGGCCGTCGGTGGCGAAGTCGGGGCCAGCGTTGAACAGCTTGCCGAAGGTGTCCTGCACCACGGTGATTTGCTCGCCGATGCCCAGCTGGCCGCCGAGCTGCTGGCGCAGGTAGGGCGCCGCGCTCATGTGGTCGGCGTGGACGTGGGTCTCGAGGATCCACTGCACGCTCAGGCCCTGTTCGCGCACATGGGCGATCAGGCGGTCGGCGCTCCTGTATGAGGTGCGCCCGGCGGCGGGATCGTAGTCCAGCACCGAATCGATCAGTGCGCACTGGCCGGTTGCCGGATCGCTCACCACGTAGCTGTAGGTGTAGGTGGCGGGATCGAAGAAGGCTTCGACGTGGGCGTTCATGGCACTACTCCTGCTGATCTCTTTTATACCCATGGGGGTATGTGTTGAGGGTCAGCCTAACAGTTCCTTGTGCAGGTACAACCGGGAATTCCCTATCGCCGGGATAGGCCGAGCCGATCATGCGAGCGGCTCGGCAGACAGGTCACTTCTTCATCGGGCAGGTCTTGATGCCCAGCAGGGTGTAGGCCGGGCACCAGCCGAGCAGGCCGGTGGCCAGCGGCAGGACGCCGATCCACGCCCAGACCGGACCACCGGCGATGGCCCAGACGATCAGGGCGATGCCGACCAGGATGCGGGCGATCTTGTCGATGCCGCCAACGTTTTTTTGCATGGTGTACTGCCTCTTCGCTTGATGTTGTATGTACCGGTGTTACGGCCGGTACATCTTTTGCGGGTTCATCTTCAGGCTCCACGGCAGCCCGGAGTTTTGCCAGCCGTTCTGCAGGCGGAAACCAGCCTGCGGCCCTTCCTTGATCGCCGAGCCCTGGAAACCGTCGATCACGTAGCGCGCGTTGGGGAAACCGTTGGCGCGCAGGAAGTCGGCGCTGGGTTTGCCCCGCTCGCTGCCTGAACGGCACATGGTGACGATCTCGGCGTTGTCATCGAGGCCGCGCTTTTTCAGCTCGGCACGGATTTCGGCAACGAAGTTCGGGTTCTGCGCGATCTTGTAGGTGCCGCGCTGGTCGTCCCAAGCGCTGCGATCCACCAGCAGGTAGGGCACGTTGACGTGCACGGCGTCGGTGAAGCCGACGAACATGATCTCCACCGGATCGCGCACGTCGACGAACAGCAGGCCCGGATCCTGGCGCTGGACGCGCTCGTGGACCTCCTGGGCGGTCACGCCGATCTCGACGGCCAAGGAGCATAGGCTGACAAGGCTCAGGGCGGCGGCAAGCAACAGACGTTTCATGCAGGTTCTCCTCTCACTCGAAGGTCGGCAGGCTTGGTGTCACCACCGCCTTGCCGGCCACGCTCCAGGCGTCGAAGCCGCCGGCGATCGATTGCACGTTCAGGTAGCCCATGTCGTGCAAGGCGCAGGCAGCCAGCGCTGCTCGGCCGCTCGTCTTGCAGTACAGCACGATATTCAGATCGCGGGATGACAGTTCCGGGGTGTTACTGAGCCTGAACTCCAGCAGGCCGCGGGGGATGTTCACCGCGCCGGGGATGTGCCCAGCGTGGAATTCGTCGGCTTCGCGCACGTCGAGCAGCACGTCGGCGTCGCGGATTGCGGCGTCGGCGGAGTCGAGGTCGATTTCATGGATGCGGGCCTTGGCTTCGGCCACCAGATCATGGGCGCTTTTCACTGTCGACTTCCTGCTTGGTGGATTGAATAGGTAGAGGGCCGTTGGGGGACGAGCTGCGTCGCAGATGAGGTATTCACGGGCAGTCAACCCAAGGGTGAATGGCCGATGAGCCCACGTGACATGCGAGCTAGTCTTCGTACGCTGCGACCAAGTGTCTCTTACCCCTATCCAGATATACCCCACGGGGTATTATGGGGGCAAGCCGAATAGACGATTTTTACCTATGCATATATTTATTTTGCATATGTGCTAGAATCTGAAGCGTATCTGCTCTGCCGAGGCTTGATGAAGCCAGGGGCGCTGTACCCAACGGTAGAGAGCAGGTCAGGAGCTTTCGCTATGCCGCAAGCCAATCCGCCATCCCCTTGGCGCATCCCTCTGGTCCGCGAGATCGGCATCATCCTGCTGATCAAGCTGGCCACCCTGCTGACCATCAAGGCGGTGTGGTTCACCGAGCCGATCGTGCCGGTCAACGGCAGCGAGCGGGTCAGCGAGCGCCTACTCGGCCCTGCGCAACCGCAACCTTTGTCCCTTAACGAGGAGAAGCCGAGATGATCTCGGAAGCCGTCGTCGACCTGTCGCGTCTGCAATTTGCCATGACCGCGATGTACCACTTTCTGTTCGTGCCATTGACGCTCGGGCTGGCCTTCCTGCTGGCGATCATGGAGTCGGTCTACGTGATGACCGGCAAACAGGTCTACAAGGACATGGTCAAGTTCTGGGGCAAGCTGTTCGGCATCAACTTCGCCCTCGGTGTCACCACCGGCCTGACCATGGAGTTCCAGTTCGGCACCAACTGGGCCTACTACAGCCACTACGTCGGCGACATCTTCGGCGCGCCGCTGGCCATCGAGGGGTTGATGGCATTCTTCCTCGAATCGACCTTCATCGGCCTGTTCTTCTTCGGCTGGGATCGGTTGAGCAAGGTGCAGCACCTGGCGGTGACCTGGCTGGTAGCGCTGGGCTCCAACCTGTCGGCGCTGTGGATCCTGATCGCCAACGGCTGGATGCAGAACCCGGTGGGCGCCGAGTTCAACTACCAGACCATGCGCATGGAGCTGGTCGATTTCGGCGCGCTGATCTTCAACCCGGTGGCGCAGGTCAAGTTCGTGCACACCGTGGCCGCCGGCTACGTCACCGGGGCGATCTTCGTGCTGGCCATCTCCAGCTACTACCTGCTGAAGAAGCGCGATCTGGGCTTCGCCCGCCGCTCGTTCGCCATCGCCTCGGCCTTCGGCCTAGCCTCGATTCTCTCGGTGATCGTCCTCGGTGACGAGTCGGGCTACGAGATCGGCGACGTGCAGAAGACCAAGCTGGCGGCCATCGAGGCCGAGTGGGAAACCCACCCCGCGCCGGCCGGCTTCACCCTGTTCGGTCTGCCCAACCAGGAGGAGATGCGTACGGACTACGAGGTGAAGATCCCCTGGGCGTTGGGCCTGATCGCCACCCGTTCTCTGGACGAGGAGGTCAAGGGCATCAAGGACCTGATCGCCGAGCACGAGCTACGCATCCGCAACGGCATGGGCGCCTACGCCCTGCTCGAGCAACTGCGTGGCGGCGACAAGAGCGCGGAAACCATCGCCGCCTTCGATGCGGTCAAGAGTGATCTCGGCTACGGCCTGCTGCTGAAGAAGTACACCGCCAACGTAGTGGACGCGACCGAGGAGCAGATCAAGCTGGCCGCCAGGGACACCATCCCCAATGTGTTCAGCCTGTTCTGGAGCTTCCGCGCCATGGTCGCCTCGGGTTTCCTGATGCTGGCGCTGTTCGCCTGCGCCTTCTGGGCCTCGGCGAAAAAGAACGAGGAGAGCAAGCCCTGGCTGCTCAAGTGGGCGCTGCTCAGTCTGCCGCTGCCGTGGATCGCCGCGCAGACCGGCTGGTACGTGGCCGAGCACGGCCGCCAGCCGTGGTCGATCGGCGAGGTGCTGCCGACCCATCTGTCGGCCTCCAGCCTGAGTACCGGTGACGTCTGGGGCTCGCTGATCGCCCTAGTGGCCTTCTACAGCCTGCTGCTGGTGATCGAGATGTACCTGATGATCAAGTTCGCCCGTCTCGGCCCGTCCAGCCTGCACACCGGCCGCTACCACTTCGAGCGCCTTGCTGCAGAACAACCGGCCAAGGCCTGAGGAGGCAACATCATGTTCGATTACGAAACCCTGAAACTGGTCTGGTGGGTGCTGATCGGCGTGCTGCTGATCGGCTTCGCCCTCACCGACGGCTTCGACATGGGCGCCATGGCGCTGATGCCCTTCGTCGGCAGGACCGACAACGAGCGGCGGGTGGCGATCAACACCATCGCCCCGCACTGGGACGGCAACCAGGTGTGGTTCATCACCGCCGGTGGCGCGCTGTTCGCCGCCTGGCCGATGGTCTACGCGGTGGCCTTCTCCGGCCTGTACTGGGCGATGCTGCTGGTGCTGTTCGCGCTGTTCTGCCGCCCGGTGGGCTTCGACTACCGCAGCAAGCTGGAGAACCAGCAGTGGCGCAGCGCCTGGGACTGGGCGCTGTTCGTCGGTGGCGCGGCGCCGGCGCTGCTGTTCGGCGTGGCCTTCGGCAACCTGTTCCTCGGCCTGCCGTTCCGTCTCGACGAGCTGATGCGCTCGACCTACGAAGGCTCGTTCTTCGCCCTGCTGCACCCGTTCGCCCTGCTCGCCGGGGTAGTCAGCCTGAGCATGCTGTGCACCCACGGCGGCGCCTGGCTGATGATGCGCACCGACGCCGACCTGCATGCGCGCTCGCGCCAGGCCACCCGTCTGTGCGCGCTGGCGTTCCTGGCGACCTTCGCCGGCGCCGGCGCCTGGCTGGCGCTGGGCATCCAGGGCTTCAGCCTGCTCGGCGGCTTCAGCGACCTGGGCACGGCACTCAACCCGCTGCACAAGCAGGTCAGCCTGGACAACAGCGGCTGGCTGGCCAACTACAGCCGCTATCCGCTGACCCAGATCGCCCCGCTGGCCGGTCTGGCCGGCGGCCTGCTGGCGCTGCTCGGCGCGCAGCTCAACCGCGGTGGCGTCGCCTTCCTCGGCAGCAGCCTGGCCATCGTCGGCACCATCTGCACTGCCGGTTTTGCGCTGTTCCCGTTCGTGTTCCCGTCGAGCATCGATCCGGCGTCGAGCCTGACTATGTGGGACGCGGTGTCCAGCCACAAGACCCTGGGCATCATGCTGGTGGTGGCCGGCATCTTCGTGCCGCTGATCCTGCTCTACACCCTGTGGTGCTACACCCGCATGTGGGGCCGGCTGACCGACAAGACCATCGAGAGCAACCCGCACGGGTTGTACTGAGCCCGTGACCACAGGAGCCCCGATGGGGCCAAGGAGATCGACAGATGTGGTACTTCACCTGGATTCTCGGCGTACTGCTGGCCTGCAGCTTCGGCATCGTCAACGCGCTGTGGCTGGAAACCACCCAGAACCTCGACGAGGGCGATGCGGGTGACCGCTGAGCCCCGTCCCTGGCCGCAGCGCGGCATCAGCCGCGCTGTCTCCCTGCTGCTCGCCGCGCCGCTGGCGCTGGTGCTGCTGATCCACCCCGCCGCCATGCTCGACGCCGAGGGCCGCTACAGCCACGGCCTGCTGATGCTGGTGATGTGGGGCATTTCCAGCGGCTTCATCCACGGTGTCGGCTTCGATCCGTACAGCCGGCTGTGGCGCAGCGTCTTCCATCCACTGGGTGGCTGGTTGCTGATGGGGCTGGGCTACCTGATCCTGTGGCAGGCGCAGGGTTGACCCCCGCGCCGGCACCTTCCACTGCACGAGGCCCTCATGGCAATCGCATCTGAATTCATCCCCTACCAGCAACTGGGCGGCGACCAGCCGCTGCGCCAGCTGGTTGATCGCTTCTACGACCTGATGTTCAGCGAGCCGGGCGTTGAGATCGTGCGCGACATGCACAATCCCGACACCCGCGAGATTCGCGACAGGTTCTTCGACTTTCTCAGCGGCTGGCTCGGCGGTCCCCAGCGCTACATCGAGAAGCACGGCCATCCGCGCCTGCGCGCCCGACATTTGCCGTTCTCCATTGGTAGGAGCGAGCGCGACCAGTGGCTGCACTGCATGAATCTGGCGCTGGACGACACGCCGATGGATGCCGAGCTGCGTGCCTACCTGAAAGATGCCTTCGCCAAGACCGGAGATTTCCTGCGCAACCGGGGTGAAGCATGAACGGGCAGCCGAAAGTACCCGCTGTCCCACCAGCGCTGGAGCCGAAGAAGCAGTTCATCGTTGGCGCTAGTTGTCCCGCGTGCGAGCGCATGGACAGCGTACGCATGTGGTTCGTGGAAGGTGTGCCGCACCGCGAATGTGTCGCCTGCGGCTACAGCGACAAACTGGACGAAAGCGGCGGCGCCATTACGCTGGTCGCCGTCGACGAGGAGGATGACGGGCAATGAGCTGTGACTGGGGTCGCAAGTGCGCCTGATCTTGCCCAGCCCCAGTGGATGCCACTGCATGAAGTGAATCATGGCAGCACAATGTTGACTGAGAAATGCCTCCCCGTAGGCACTGCAGGAGCGATGCGATGACGATGGTTCATGAGCGCACCAATAGCTTGGTGCAAACGAGGGAGTTTCTGGAGGAGCTATCCCGAGACTCTCGCTTTCCTGAAGCCATTCGAGAGCAGGCGGTGCGTCTGCTACGGCATTACCCGACGGCAGATGCTATTTATTTGGCAGGGCGGGTAGAGGAGCGATCCAGGCAGGAGCTTGCTCTGGTGGCGGACAAGCATGGGCCTCTACACCCCGTGCTGGTCAGTTGGCTGGTGAGTGATCCGATGTTTTGTGATCAGGGTGCGGAGCTATAGCTCTTCATGACGTGGCAAGAGTGACGCCGGATCGCAGGTCAGCACGCTAGCGATCCGGTATAGCTTCTCGACGGTGATATTCACCTCTCCACGCTCGATGCGCCCCATGTAGCTGCGGTCGATGCTGCAGGCCAGCGCCAGTGCATCCTGAGAAAGCCGACAGGCCTTTCTCTGCGTCCGGATGCGTACCCCCAACGCTTTCGCCAACTGATCCATGACCGCCTCAACTCCACTTGAGGCGGCACTATCCTGCGTTTGCGGACGCATAGGCCACGGACTATAATCCGCATTTCTCCGCTACGACCCCTTGGGGGCCTGTATGAAACCCGCCACGTTCATCCTCGACAGGCGCCTGTATGAGCTGCTTCAAGAGGAAGGGCGCTCACAGTTCACGACCCGTGAGCTGCGGGATGCCTATGCCCAGCGCCTGGGAGGCCTGACCTTCCGTCTTGGCGATGTGCGCCGCTATGTATACGAGCAGATCCGTCGCCTGCTCCGCGCAGGCTGGCTCTTGCCTGATGAAGAGCGCCGCTCGCGGGGACAGGTCTACCACTTGCAACCGTTCCCGGAGAACCTGCAGCTGGAGCTGGTCGACGGTGGGTTCGAGAACAGCCTCAAGGCCGTGTGCGAGCCGGAGCCGTCAGTCCCTGAGCACAGAAGCGTGCCACCCAACCCTTCATCCGATGCGGAGCAGCATCTGGAAGTTCTTCTCAAGGAAATCCGGCTGGACTTCCTGTCGGCGATGGGCGAGGCGGAGCGCTACAAGCAGCTCCTCGATGACATGCCGCATCTGCGCGACAAGGTTGAAGGCGAGTACTTGGAGGCCAGAGATCGCAGCTCGCGGCTGCTGGGACACCTTCGCGCTGTCGAGAAGACGCTCAAGACGCTTGCCTCTACGCGATGACATCATCACTGCGAGACTGGCAGCGCCGCTGCATCGATACGGCGCTGGAGCACTTCCTTTCCTCGCCACACTTTTTCTGCCAAGCAACGCCGGGCGCCGGCAAGACGCGCATGGCGGCAGGACTGGCCCGCTGCCTGCTGGAACAAGGGAAGATCGATCTGGTGCTGTGCTTTGCACCGTCGTGCCAGGTCGTCGACGGCTTCCGCTCGACCTTCGCGGCGGTGCTCGGCAAGCGCCTAGATGGACTGCTCGGTGCTGTGGGGGCTGCGTATACCTATCAGGCCATGGATTACCGTGACGAGGCGTTCTGGCGGCTCCTCGACGACTACCGCGTATTCGCTGTCTTCGACGAGATTCATCATTGCGCCGGGCATGATCCGCTGCTGAGCAACGCCTGGGGACAGCAGATCCTGCAATGGATACAGGATCGCGCCGCTTTCACCTTGGCGTTGTCCGGCACGCCATGGCGCTCGGACGACCGAGCCATTGCCTTGGCCCGCTACTCGTCCCCCGAGGGACACCTGATCTGCGACTACCGCTATGGCCTGAGGGAGGCCATTGCTGACGGGGTGTGCCGCGTGCCCCGCATCGTCCTTCTCGACAACCAGAAGGTGAAGCTCACGGAGGAGCTGGAGACCGAGCGCACCGTCAGGCTGTTCCCCAGCATCGCCAAGCTGTTGGGGGAATCCACCGTCACCTACGAAGACCTCCTACGCCATGACGAAGTGATCGATCAACTGCTTGGTCTGGGATGCGCCAAGCTAGATGAGCTTCGTCAGATCAAGCCGGATGCGGCTGGTCTGGTGGTCGCTACCGATATCGAGCATGCCCAGCAGGTTGCTCAGGCACTGGATGCCAAGGGGGAAAGCTGCAGGGTCGTGACCAACCGGACCCCGGATGCCCAGCAGGTGATCAATGCGTTCAGGCACAGTGATTGCCGCTGGATCGTCGCCGTAGGGATGATCAGCGAGGGTACCGACATCCCCCGCCTGCAGGTGTGTTGCTACCTCAGCCGCATCCGTACTGAGCTGCACTACCGGCAGGTGCTGGGACGAGTTCTGAGGCGCATGGGCGAGCCCGATGACCAGGCGTGGCTGTTCATGCTGGCGGAGCCAACGCTCCGGCGATTCGCTGAGCGCATTGCGGATGATCTGCCGGATGATTTGGCGGTGCTGAGCCGGGTGCAGATGCCCGTTGCCCCTGCTGGCTCGATGGCTGGTGGGATGGGGGCTGGCAGCGAGGCAGATGGTCGCAGTGGTGGCGAAGCTGGGCGGCCTCCAAGGGCTGGTGCGGCGGGCGGCTACTCTCTGGGGGATTTTTCTGCCGAGCCGAGCTATCAGGTCAGTTTTTCTCAGCACTACCGGCAGCTGTTGTTGGCTTGCTTTTGAGGAGCGAGCGCCATCCATTGTTCAGGTTGGCGCCGGAGTAGATCCATCGATGAAACCACGGGCCAACAAGTCCTCTAGGTAGTAGCCAATGCGCTCAAGGTAATCGAGCGCCCTAGCCTGGTCGGTGACGTCCATACCCCGTCCGATCAACTGGTCGAGTTGAGCGGCATAGCTTTTCTATGGGTTGGGGTAGCTGACTCAGCCAGCCATTCCGTTTGCGTGCAAATCAAGTTTCACTTTTGCGTCACCTTGCGGAATTTGGCGATGGAATATCCCTCGGGTACCGGCTTGTATGGGTCATCCTCACGCGGCCAGCGCTTTTCGCGACTTTGGAAGGCCCGGAGGTTGGCAATGTCCAGCTCCACGACCACCACATGCTCGTTTTGCCCACCGCGCAGTCGGCAGGCATCGCGCATGAAGTCCTTCTTGGCGGGGCTTCTGACTCGACTGTCGCCATAGCGCCTATTGTTCACAAGGGCGATGTGTGCATGAACATCCAGGCTCGCCGACTCGACCAGAGCTGCAAATGTCTCCAGATCCTGATTCCAGGAAAGCACCATCATGCAATCTACATAGCCCTGGAACTGCTGGCGGTGCGCAATGTTCTGCAGCTCGGAGCAGACCAGTACACCAAAGCAAAAACCGCCGTGGTTGTACACGGGCTTGCGTTCGCCGGCCAAATGCGCCGGCCATTGCAGTCCAAACAAACGTAACAATGTTTCCTCCTCACCCGCTGCGGGCAGGGACTTCGCTTGTCGGATCTGCACAGAAGACAGAAATCCAAGGCGATCATCAGCAAGCACCAGCACTGCCTCGCTGTGGACATTTGGAGGAGCGCCCCGGTGATAATCGAGCCCGGCGATCAGGCTGATTCCGGCGTCCTGAAGCAACCGGGATACGGTATCGATCCAGCGCTCAGGCAAGGCCAATTCAGGCAACAACAGGTGTGTTGGTCGCGGATTAGCATCAATGGCTTGATTGACCAGTCGTTCGATGCGCTTGTAACGGTCACGAGACAGGTCGGGCCGGCCACTCGCGCCTGCGCTGAAGCTATCGTCCGTGGTCAGCAGGCTACTGATGCCCAATCTCACTTTTGGTGTTGCTTTTCCCACCCCAATTCGTGCGAGGCGGGGTGATCCTGGGGCTCCTTCATCCGTACCCCCACCTTGAGCATTGGGTTCGTGGTCGGACTGAACCAACGAGCCCCACACCCATACCCCCCGCATCGCGCGTACATATCTTGCCCACCCTCGTGCCGGCGCGTTGCTCAGCCCGTCGAAGACGCACTCTTCTGGCAAGAACAACGACACTTCCTGTGTGGTGTAGGGCCGGGTGGGCAGCAGATATGGCAACAGCGATGGCGCCAAAGCATCGCCTGCCGTATCAGTACAACGCGAAGAAACACGCGAGGCGCCTGTGCCGTTGCCCGCATGGATAGATTTGTCCAGAAATTCGCGCAGGTCAGCTTCGTGTGGATAGAGGCCGTGCAGAAGCTGCTCCTGTTGAATAGCGGGGCGCTGGCGTTTCGAGTGGCGGCGCAAATGATCTTTGTAGGCGGTTTTTGCCCAGTCGGTTTCACGCAGCATGAGTGCCTGCATGGCAATGGCCTCAACACCTTTTCCAAGGCCGACCAGCTCGCAGACAGCAAGTGCGGTGTCGCCGAGCGGCCCAGAGTGTGTAAAAACACTTTTGTATCTTGGATACCTCAGCCCAGCGCAGTTGGGCGAGTCGATTGCCCAGGCATTTGCCACGATCAGCACCGGTAACGCCCCAGGGCGCTTATGAAGCGCTTTAGCGCCACCTAGAGCAGCAAAAGCCGGGGCTTTTATGCCGCCAGCGCCTTCAGCAAGCTTTCCGTACCGATGATTTTCATGACTCGTTTCATGTTGTAGGCGAGCACATTGAGGCTCATCTCCGCGCTGACGCCGACCAGCCTACGTGTAAGAAAATGCGTGGATCCCATCCATTGCTTGAGCGTCCCGAAGGGATGCTCAACAGTGCGTTTTCGGATTCGCATCATGTCCGGCGCGTGGTTCAGCCGGATCTGCATTTCATCTAGCACTGCTTCATGCTCCCAACGCCGCACTCGTCGCTGCTTGCTCGGCGTGCACTGAGTTTTCAGGGCGCAGCTCTGGCAGTTCGAACTCCAGTAGCAGTGCATGTTCAGGCCTTTCTCGACGCTAGAGAAACGCCAAATCAATGCCTCACCAGCTGGGCAAACGTATTCATTTTTGGCTGCGTTAAAAACGAAGGCATCTTTGTTGAAACGCCCGTCCGCTTTAGCTCCTGAAGTCATCGGCTTGGGTAAATAAGCGGTAATTTTTGCATTATGGCAGGCCAGGATTTCCTCGCTTTTGAAGTAGCCCCGATCAGCCACTACCGACAGCGTTTCTGAACCAATGGCTTCCCGAGCCTGCTTCGCCATCGAGCTGAGTTGGTCGCGGTCAGAGCCAACGTTCGTGACCTCGTGAGCAACGATCAAATGGTGCTGGGTATCGACCGCCGTCTGTACGTTGTAGCCGACAATGCCATTGCCACGCGTCATCATCGAGCGGGCATCGGGGTCGGTCAGTGAAATCTGTTTGTCTGGAGAGTCGTTGAGTTGAGATTCGATCACCTGAAGCGCTTTCATCTGAGCTTTGAGCTTGGCGATTTTCTCTTCCAGGCGCGTAGCATCTGGCTCAGCGGCGCTTGGCAATTGCCGATCAGCTGCATCAAGGGAGGTCAGGTAACGGTTGATGCTCGACTCGATTTCCTCCATTCGCCGCTTTAGTTTGGCGCTGGTGAAATTGCGGTCGCGGTTGTTCACTGCCTTGAATTTGCTCCCGTCGATGGCCACCAGGTTTTCGCTAAACAGCCCCAACTGCTGGCACAGCACAACGAACTGGCGGCACGCGCCGCGAATAGCTTTGCTGTTGTCTTTTCGGAAGTTGGCGATGGTTTTGAAGTCGGGCATCAAGCGCCCGGTTAACCACATCAGCTCGACATTGCGCTGAGCTTCTCGCTCAAGGCGTCGGCTCGATTGGATGCGGTTCAGATAGCCGTAGATATAGATCTTCAGGAGGATCGCAGGGTGGTATGCCGGTCTGCCGGTTTCGGCTGGAATGACGCCATCAAAACCCAGCGTGGCCAAGTTGAGTTCATCGACGAAGACATCAACCACCCGTACCGGGTTGGTATCGCTGACGTAGTCGTCGAGGCTCTCGGGAAGTAAGGTGCTTTGCCCTCGGTGCTCACCCTGGATAAACCGTTTCATGGGCTTCCCTTGCGATGAAGTTCTCAGAAATCATAGCAAGGGTAGGCGGCCTCAAGGAGCAAGTGCAACACCTGATGTAAGGTGTTGCCATGTCTACCCAATACAGTCACCTGAGTACCGAGGAGCGCGTCACCATCATGGTGATGCTATTTCAACGGCAGACGC